>JAYSZC010000550.1:0-3811 GCA_043738235.1 Lewinellaceae bacterium
GTCAGTGACCAGTTTTGATTTTGCGCGTAATAATCCGCGGGTGAAAAGTTGCGGACATGCGGAACTTCCCGTCCCCTGACCAATATGGCCTGAAACAGAAACAAAAACAGGAGCAGTATCTTTCGGGCATGCTGCATTTGGCAAAGAAACATTGCTTTTTGGCATTTTCCTATGAAAATCAATGTTGGTAAATGGTATTTTCAAATGTTTTGGTAAAAATCAACACCGTACCATTATACATTTGCTCGTCAACAAGCAACAACAGAACAAATGGGCAACCAGACACATCACCGGCTTTCCACAGCAGGACTTCTTATTACACTCGGAATCATTTTTGGTGACATAGGCACCTCTCCCCTGTACGTAATGAAAGCGATCGTCGGGGAAGGGAAAATTATTGATAAATTAGTTGTTCTCGGGGGCGTATCGCTCGTTTTCTGGACACTCACCATACAAACCACCCTGAAATACGTCATGCTGGTACTTCAGGCGGATAATAAGGGGGAAGGTGGTATTTTTTCGCTCTACTCCCTGGTCAAGCGACGTCAGCGCTGGCTGATGTATCCGGCACTGGTGGGCGGGGCCGCTGTGCTGGCAGAAGGCATGATCACGCCTCCTATTACGGTTTCAACGGCGATAGAAGGTTTAACTATCAAATATCCAGGAATACCTACCGTCGGCATCACAATTGCCATTATTTCAGCGCTTTTTTTCATCCAGCGTTTCGGCACTGTGGCGGTGGGCAAAGGTTTCGGCCCCATTATGTTTATCTGGTTTACCATGCTGGGTGCGCTGGGTATCAGCCAGGCAATGTATATGCCGGAAGTTTTCCAGGCCATCAACCCCATGATGGGAATTCAGTTATTACAAAGCAGCCCGAGTATGGTCATTGTCATGGGTGCGGTTTTTTTGTGTACAACCGGGGCAGAGGCCTTGTATGCCGATTTGGGGCACTGTGGCCGGCAAAATATCCGGATCAGCTGGATTTATGTAAAAATCAGCCTATTGCTTAATTATTTCGGCCAGGCAGCCTGGCTGCTGCACCATACAGGAAAGCCGCTGGAAGAAAACCCGTTTTATGGTATGATGCCGCAATGGTTTCTCTGGCCAGGTATCATTATTGCCACTTTTGCAGCCATTATTGCCAGCCAGTCCATGATTTCGGGTTCTTTTACCCTGGCATCTGAAGCCATCAGGTTGGGTTTTTTACCAAAAATGACGGTCAAATTTCCCACCAATATGAAAGGGCAGATTTACATACCTGCCGTAAATACGTTTCTTTGGCTGGGTTGTGTGAGTGTCGTTTTATATTTCCAGCAAAGCGCGCGTATGGAGGCTGCATACGGGCTTTCCGTCGTCTGTACGATGTTGTGTACCACTATTTTGCTGTCCAACTGGATGGTATTGCACCGGGTCAAATCAGGATTCATCTGGCTTTTTTTAGTGTTTTACCTGGCCTGGGAAGGCAGTTTCTTTATTGCCAATACACTCAAATTCTTTGAAGGCGGTTACGTAACGGTCATCATGGGCGCCTTGCTTTTCGGTATGATGCTGCTTTGGGTCACTGCCCGCAGAATCCGCTCGCGGTACAATGATGAAGTAAAGATCAAAGACTACCTCGACCAGCTAATTTCATTGAGCAACGACTCGGATATACCCAAGTACGCGACCAACCTCGTTTTTATGAGCGGCGCCAAAAACCACAAAAAAGTGGAGGACAAGGTATTGTATTCAATCCTGCAAACCCAGCCCAAACGCGCTGATGTGTACTGGTTTGTCCATATTGAAACGACCGACGAACCCTTCACCATGGAGTACGAAGTAAATACCATCGCGCCCGATGACGTCTATAAAGTCAACTTCCGCCTGGGTTTCCGGGTGCAACAGCGTATGAATGTATTTATGCATCGGGTTGTTCAGGAACTTGTTGAAAATGAAGACCTTACCATTTACTCGCGCTACCACTCCAGCGCCAGTAAATACCCTACCGGTGATTTTCGGTTCGTCATTATACAGGAATTCCTGAGCAATGAAAATGAACTGCCGTGGAAAGATCAGCTTATTTTGAGCGTGTACCTCACGGTGAAAGGCTGGATATCATCTCCTAAAAACTGGTTCGGCCTGGACTCCGATTCGGTGGAAGAAGAACAGGCGCCTCTGGTATTACAACCGGTGAAGGAAATGAATCTGCGGCGGATCATTCGGAAGGAGAATAAAGGATAAAAGGGCAAGTGGCAAAAAGGCAAGTGGCAAAAAAACAAAAGGCAAAGGGCAAATTCCGACCGAGTGGTTATTCCTTTTGCCTTTTGCTCCTTGCCCTTTGCAATTTTGCCCTTTTACTTATTCGGCAGCCCGTAAAAGTTCCACAAACTGGGCACTCGTCTTTGCCCGCACGTCTTCTATTGTTGCGCCGGGCATCAACTCCAGCAAGGTCAGTTTTCCGTCGGGATAAGCAAAAACTGCCAAATCGGTAATCACCATGTCGGTCACACCGATAGCGGTGAGCGGGAGCGTGCAGGCAGGCACTATTTTCGGTGAGCCGTCGGGATTGGAGTGTGTCATTGTAATGATCAGCCGTTTGGCGCCTTTTGCCAGGTCCATGGCGCCGCCGACGCCTAAAAGCGGCTTTCCGGGAACGGCCCAGTTGGCCAGATTGGCTGCTTCATCTACCTCCAAACCGCCCATAATGGCCACGTCGATATGTCCGCCCCGAATCATGGCAAATGAATCGGCGCTATCGAAATAACTGCTGCCTTCCAGCGCGGTGACGGGAATTTTGCCTGCATTGACGGGGTAATGCATCGCTCCACCGCCGTCCGTCGGGACAGGGCCGACTCCCAGCATTCCGTTCTCGGTGTGCAGGATAATGCCATGTTCTGCTGTGATCAAATCGGCCACTAAGGTCGGAATGCCGATGCCGAGGTTGACAACATCGCCTTTTTTCAATTCCGCCATCGCCCGCCGGGCCATATTCATGCGGGTTTCATCCACTTTTTTTGAAGTAGATACCGATGCCGAACTGCCCAGGTACTCCAGCGTCATTTTGGCTTCCACCAAATAATCGACAAAACAACCCGGCGTATGGATTTGCTCCGGGGTGATACTGCCCACGGGCACGATTTCTTCCACTTCAACAATCACCAGGTCGGCAGCAGTCGCCATCGCCTTATTGAAATTTTGCTCCGTCATGCGGTATTGTAAATTTCCCGCCGTGTCGGCTTTCCAGGCCCGTACAAAGGCAACGTTTCCACGAATACCTTTGATAAAAACATGTTCCGCCCCGTCAATTACTTTTGTTTCACGCCCTTGAGCCAGCGGCGTTCCCGCCGAGGTAGGCGTATAAAAACCGCCGATGCCGGCCCCACCGGCGCGGATCGCTTCTGCCAGCGTACCCTGCGGCAATAATTCGTATTCCACTTCACCGTTTTGAGCGGCTTTGACGGCGTCGGGATTGGAGGTAAAAAACGAACCGATCATTTTTCGGATCTGACCGTTTTTAAGCAATCGCCCGCCTCCTAGGCCTGTTTCACCCACATTGTTGCCAATGAACGTGAGATTTTTGGCGCCTGTTTCTGCCAGTGCGTGCATCAGGTGAACGGGGTTGCCGGTCATCCCGAAGCCGCCTTGCAGCAACGTGTCCCCGTCTTTAACCATTCGGGCGGCTGTGTGGGTATCAATAATGGGTACTTGTTTCATTTTTTTTTGTTTCGTGTAGTTCGCCTAAAACAACCGCTGAGCCCCTTTGCCCATAGAAGATGCTGCCGTGCCATATTAAAAGCACAGGTCTTAACAGCAGTCGATGTAAGCAGAG
>JAYSZC010000551.1:0-3811 GCA_043738235.1 Lewinellaceae bacterium
CTCAACATATTTCTAACGGAATGCCACTCACGATTCACGATTCACGACTCACGATTCCAGGCCTGAAAAACCCAGAGTCAAAATACAACCCAATGCCAAGCGGGATATTTCTCACCTCTCACTTCTCACCTCTCACTTCTCACCTCTCACTTCTCTCTTTGCCTGAGCGCCTCATACAGCACAATCCCCGCCGCCACGCTCACATTGAAGGAATCAAAATCAGTGGCCTGTGGAATTTTGACCACCGCATCCGACATTTTGATCAGTTTATGGTGTACGCCTTCCCCTTCCGAACCCATCAAAATGGCCGTGGGAATACTCAAATCGGCTTGATACAGTGGAATAGCCCGCTCGCTCAGGGCCGTTGCCACCACCTGCACACCGCACTCCTGCAACCATTCTACGGTGCTGAACAGGCTGCGCACCCGGCATACCCGGATCCTCGCCAGTGCGCCCGCCGAAGCCTTCATGGCTTCTTCATTGGCCGGAGCGGAACCACTTTGCGGGATGATGACGGCTTGTACGCCCGCACACTCCGCCGAGCGGCAGATAGCCCCGAAATTGCGCACATCCGTAATACCGTCCAGCAAGAGCAGTAAGGGCGTCTGGCCTTGCTCGAATACAAAAGGCAACACATCTTCGATCGACTGAAAAGTGACCAATGCCAGGTAAGCAACTACACCCTGGTGCGTGCCGTTGGTCATTTTATTCAGTTTTTCGCGCGGCACGACCTGCAACGGAATGCCATATTCCTTCGTCAGGTGCCGGATTTCCTTTTCCAGTTCGCCCCGGACGCCCTGCTGAAAATATACTTTTTCCACTATTTTTCCGGCCCTAATGGCTTCAGTAACTGGGTGGTGGCCATAAATCAGATTCTTGTCAACTGCCATTGTTTGGTGTTTCGTGTGTGGTGTTTCGTGTTTGGAAGTGCTTTGCCTTTGGCAACCGTGAGTGGTTTAAGCAACGCGCGCCAAACACGAAACACCTCACACGAAACACCAAAATCATTTTGCAAAAATAATTTTATCTCCGGGTTAAACGGCCAAAAAATAGAAATAACTTTGCAGTACAAAGTAAATTCACTCCACGCATGAGCGACACCAGACAACAACTTGAACATCTTGCAGAAATGCGCTCTTTGATGGAACGCAGCACCCGTTTTTTGAGCTTGAGCGGTCTTTCCGGCGTTTGGGCCGGGTTTTGCGCACTGGCCGGCGTTTTTGTGTTGTACCAATATCTGGGAATCAGGCCTTTTGGTTTAGAGTACGGTGAATTGTATTTCAACAAAGCCGTCCAAACGATCAAATGGGGCCTGGATTACAGAACGGTTTTCCTCCTGATTGCAGTGCTGGTGCTGGGGGCTGCGCTGGCGGGCGGTGTGTTTTTTACCACCCGAAAAGCCCGCAGCCGCGGCGAACGGGTCTGGGACGCCTCTTCCAAACGATTGTTGTGGGCCATGGCTGTACCTTTGCTGAGCGGCGGCATTTTTGGCCTGGCTTTACTGTACCGGGGTTATATCAGTTTTTTGGCTCCTGTTACGCTTATTTTTTACGGCCTGGCATTGGTCAACGGAAGCAAATACACCCTCCGGGATGTGGAGAACCTGGGTATGCTGGAAATTGCATTGGGCCTGACGGGGGTGTTCTTTCCAGGTTTCGGGCTGGATTTATGGGCCATCGGATTCGGTTTTCTGCATATTTTTTACGGCGCGCGGATGTATTGGAAATACGACAAGCCCACATAAACACAAATGAAAGATATTCTCAGTCAACTCAATCCTGCTTTCGACCACCGCAACCGGCTGGGCATCATGTCCGTGCTGGCGGTGAATGATTGGGTAGACTACAATACCCTGAAAGAACTGCTCAACCTGACCGACGGCAACCTGGCCAGTCACCTGAAACCTTTGGAAGCCCAGGAATACATTGAATACCGCAAACAATTTGTAGGCCGCCGCCCGCAAACGACCTACGCGGCAACTGAAAAAGGTAAAATTGCGTTTAAAGCACACCTTGATGCTTTAGAAGCCATGCTCAAGATTGGGAAAGAAATCGACGATTAGTTAGCTGCTGTTTTCAGCGCAAATCCCTTATTTTTGTTTCAAATTTTGATCTTAAGTAACGCTCAAAAAACAACTTATGCTTTTGACTAACCCCGTGCTTTAGCCGGGGGAATCGAAGAAACCAAACCCAACGGGGTTTTAACCCCAGATCACTCATTTTGGGTTAAAACCCATCTGTATTTGTCCCGTTCATTTCCCCCGGCTAAAGCGCGGGGGTTAGTGAAATCGTGAACTTGTTTTTTTAAGCGTTACTTAGGAGCTTTGCTTTTTTTATTTTAAAGAATTGATTTTCAATAAATTAAGAGTATTTTCATCATTCATCATTCATCATTCATCATTCATCATTCATCATTCATCATTCATCATTCAACAAATAGAACCAGCCCTTTCAAATATGACCCCTCCGGATGAAACAAACTCACCGGGTGATCGGCGCCCTGCGTGAGATGGTGCAGCACCCGCACGCTGCGCCCGACTTCCATGGCTGCCGCTGCAATGGTGTGATAAAACAATTCCCGGTCGATGACCTGCGAGCAGGAGAAGGTAAAAATGATGCCGCCTGGCGCTATACGGCGAATAGCCGCTTCGTTGAGGCGTTTGTAACCTTGCACGGCGTTGTGTCGCTTTTCCATACTTTTAGCGTAGGCAGGCGGGTCGACAATCATCACGTCATAATTCGGCCCGTTGTTTTTCAGAAAGCGCAACACATCTTCCGTGAAGCCTTCATGCTCGCCGAGGTAAGGACGATTCAATTCCACATTTTCCGCCGTAAGTTCCATGGCTTTGGCCGAGACATCCACCGAATGCACCAGCGCGGCGCCGGCCTGCAGGGCGTAACAGGAAAAACCGCCGGTGTAACAGAAGGTGTTGAGCACCGATTTTCCGGGAGCGTAGCGGGCCAGCAGTTGTCGGTTGTCGCGTTGGTCAAGGAAAAAACCGGTTTTTTGGCCGGTCACCCAGTTGACGCGGAAAGCCACGCCGTTTTCATACACCACAATATTTTCCGGTGGAAAGATGCTTGCCGACCATAAGTAACTATTGGGTTGATTTTCACCATATTTGGGCGGGAGCGATTCGTAACTTTTGTCATAAATCGCCTCCAGAGTATCGCCCAGCACTTCCTGCAGCGCTTCGGCAAGGAGCGCCCGTTGCCGGTGCATCCCGATGCTGTGGCATTGCACCACCGCCACCGGGCCGTAAACATCTACAATAAGTCCGGAAAGACCGTCGCCTTCGCCGTGAACCAGGCGGTAGCAGTTCGTTTCAGCGCCGTCGTGGAGCGCTACCCGCCGAACGGCCAGCGCCTGTTGCAGTCTTTGCACCCAAAACTCTCGTTCCAGCACATCGGCAGGTCCGAAACTGAGCAATCGCACGGCGATGCTACCGTGGTGAAAATGCCCTACGCCGAGCAGTTGCCGGCTGCGGTCGTACACTTCCACCACATCGCCGTCTTCGGGCCGGCCCTCGATACGGGCTATCGCGCCTGAAAAAATCCACGGGTGAAAGCGCAAAACAGGCCCTTCTTTGCCAGGTTTTAAATATACTTGTATCATTTTTCGTCCTTTTACCACATAGATCACAATAGCATTTTCACATAGAACACATAGATTTAAATGGTTCTACAAGCATGATATGTGACCTGTGTTATTTTCCACACTACTGGACATTTTTGAAAAGAGGCGGGAAAAGCCTGATTTTTGTGTTTTCTCACGACATAAGAATCGATGCTTCCCCCGCACTTACGCAAAT
>JAYSZC010000552.1:0-1570 GCA_043738235.1 Lewinellaceae bacterium
AACCTTCTCAAACCATCAAACCTTTCAAACCATCAAACCTTCTCACACTACTTTTTCGCGATCTGCTCCAAAAAATAAGCATTCGTTTCTTTTCCCCAGTGCGGCATGATGGCTCCGGGTGTTTCCTGTTCAAATAACATGGCTGCTTTTTCAAAAAAAGGTTTGGCATTCGTTGCGCCGCCACCGTAAAACTCCGGCATATTCATCGTGTACATGCCCTGTAAAAAAGGCGCACGCGGGTTGTTGGGGTTCATTCCGGCGGCTTTGCCCAGTTCGGCAAATACTTTGGGACTCAGTTCCTGTCCTTTTACCATCGGGTTTTCGGACACCCGGGCGATGAGAAGATAGGCCTGTAAAACGGCAATTTCCGATTCGCCGGGCGCCAAGGTTTTGGCTTTATCCAGACTCGTTTGGGCTACATCGAGGGTTTCGAGCGCTTTTGCCGGGTTTTCTTTGAGTAAAATAAATGCGGCAGACAAGTGGCTCAAAGCGGCATAATAAGTAGGAAGCCATTCCTTGGGTTCTGCTGAAGCAATTCGGACAAAATTGTTGGCGGCTTCCAGGTGTTGGGTGCTGGTTTTCGCCGAATCTAAGTGGGTAATGGCCTTGCTCATGGCAGCGCTGTATTTTGCATTTTGTGCAAAAAGAGAAGCGCCGATCAATAAAAAGGAAAATAACAACAGTGCATTTTTCATGACGGTGGAATGTTTTTATTGGTGATAATTACTTGTCATTCAATTGATAGAACAAATGTATCCCAATACCGGGCCGCTGAAAAACGAAGATGACTGAAGTGCAGAATGGGGGGAGTGAAGTGTATTTTTTGCTCCTGGCCTTTACTTTGCCGCCCGCCATAAAACCAGAGACCCCAAAACAGCCGCCGCCACAGAGGCTGCTAAAATGGCGATTTTGGCGGTTTTTATCATGGCGGCATCCTCAAACGCAAGCACGGTGATAAAAATGGACATCGTGAACCCGATACCGGCCAATATCCCGGCGCCTATGAGATGTTTCATATTGATGTCATCGGGTTGGTTGGCCATGGACGAGCGTATGGCCAGCCAACTAAACAGCGCCACACCCAGGGGTTTGCCGAGCAAGAGGCCCAGGAATATCCCCAGGCTCAGGCCTGAACCCAAAGTCGCCACATCGGATGTAGAAAAAGCAATGCCTGCGTTGGCCAGCGCAAAAACAGGCATGATAAAATACGCTACCGGCAGGTGCAGGTTATGCTGCAGCCCGTACGACGGCGATGCCTCGTCGCCTTTGCCGAACGGAATGGCAAATGCCAGCAAAATACCCGTAACAGTTGGGTGGATGCCACCCTGATACAGGCATATCCACAGCCCGACACCCAGCAGGAAATAGGGCCATAACACCCACACTTTCAGGCGATTGAGCAATAACATGAAAAGGAAAATGCCAGCCGCAGCACCCAGGTACAACAGGGAAAGTCCTTTGGCGTAAAAAATACTGATGAGCAACACGCCGCCCATATCGTCGATGATCGCCAGCGCCGTCAGAAATATTTTTAAGGAAAACGGTACCCGCTTGCCCAGCAGGGACAAAA
>JAYSZC010000553.1:0-10087 GCA_043738235.1 Lewinellaceae bacterium
TGTGCGGTAATCAGCGTTGCGAGTTGTTCCCGGATGGCCGTTTCCAGCCCCTCCGTATGTATTCCGTCGAATCCTTCGAGGACTATTTTATCGATATAAATTTCAATGTCGGGCGGCATAAGTAAAAGGGCAAATTGCAAAAGGGCAAAAAGCAATGTTAATCAATGAGTTATTTCAAATGAGCGATTCGGAGGTACTCATGTGTTTTTCTAATTTGAGGTATTCATTGCGGGCAGCCTGCTGAATGTCGGCCATACTGACCGGGCGGTTGTGACCCGCAGCGGTAAAGGAAGCATTCAGTGCGATGTTGCGGATATTTCCACCGGCAATATTGAGTGCGGCCAGTTTTTGAAAATCCAGACCGATAGTCGGCGTTTGCGACGGAAATACCTTTTTCCATATCTCTGCTCTCCTGTTGGCATCCGGGAACGGGAACTGGACGACAAAACTTAACCTGCGCAGAAATGCCCGGTCCAGCGCATTCCTCATATTAGTAGTCAGGATGGCCAGCCCCCGGTATTCCTCCATTTTCTGCAGGAGGTAGCTCACTTCGATATTGGAGTACCGGTCGTGGCTGTCTTTCACTTCGCTGCGTTTTCCAAAAAGCGCATCGGCCTCGTCGAACAACAGGATAGCACCGCTGCCTTCTGCGGCATCGAACACCTTTTTGAGGTTTTTTTCGGTTTCGCCGATGTATTTATTGACCACCTGGCTCAGGTCGATGCGGTAGAGGTCCAATTGCAGTTCGTTGGCTAATACTTCCGAGGCCATGGTTTTTCCGGTGCCGCTTTCCCCCGAAAAAAGGGCGCTGATACCCAGTCCGCGTTTACCTTTTCGGGCAAAACCCCACTCTTCGTACACTTTGCGCCGTTGCTGAACGTGTATGGAAATTTCTTTTAAAATGGCCTTTTCCATCTCGGGGAGCACTAGGTCGTCCAGGGTGGCCACGGGTTCGATGCGTTGGGCCAGCGAGTCCAGGTCGGGCCGGGTATGTTCGACGCACACTTTCCAGAGTTGTTTGCGGATGTCAGCGCCACCCCGCTTTTTGGCCGTTGCAAGCGTGCTATCTTCTGCAACCAAGCCCGATAGTTTTTTGATGGCGCTGGTATGGAGGTTGAATTGTGCCGTGATCGCGCCCAATTCGCCGTCGAGGGTTTTTGCAAGCGGTCCGAGATGGTTTTGCCAGACGGTATATTGTTCCTCGGTCGTCAATGGTTTTATATCCAGCGCGGCAAGCGGCCTGAGCAGCCCGCTGATCTTCTGATCCATACCCAGTATGACAATACCTTCCACATTTTCCAAAAAATAAACGGTATGTCGCTTTTGCAAAGGGTCTAAATCCTCCCATCGGGCGCCGTCGATAAAAAGTGCGATGTTGTGCAGGGCTGCGCTGCGGTTCCAGAGCCGGGAAAAGTCGACTAATTCCTGCAACTGGCCGGGGAGCAGGGCGGGATTCAACTGATAAACCATGAGTTGATACGGCTCCAGTGCACCCGCAGCCAGGGCCATTTTATCCTCGGCGCTGCATCCCCGCAGTTGAATACCCAGGTTGTTGAAACGGGAGCAATGCCGGACGATGGCGTCCGCCGTCTCGCGATGCGCCGATACGACCTGCGCGTCCGGCTGCACGGGCGTCAACACCTGTTTTAAGCGGGGGGTCATGTACCGGATACCGGTCAGGTAGTGCAGGATTTGTTCGTCCACCGCGCAGGGCGAATGGGTCAACAGCTCGTGGCCGGACAGGTCGATCAGGCGCCAATACCGCAACGGCGCTTCCGGGCTGAAAGCCGACCAGTGCGCATCTTCAAAGGCCGACAAAGCCAGGCTAAACGTCGGCAGTTTGAACGATCCGCCTTGTAAAACCTGTACGAGATTTGCCAGTTGTGCGTCCAATTCCACCCCTGCGCAGAGCAACAGCATCTTTTTTTCAAACGAACCGAGCGTGAACAAATCCGATAACTGTTGAAGCGCGGGTTTCGCGGACATGTCGTTTTCCAGGATGCGCAGTTCTTTTTCGGCCGATTCGAGTTGCTGATTGAAATCTTCCGTGCCGCTATTTCCACTTAACGTATTTTGATACATCAACAGCCTGGCCTTGACACAGTTGATGGCCGTTGTCAAATACTTTTGATTCAGATCAACCCAGTTTTCTCCTGAAATGGTGCTCATGGAATGCTGATAATTGGATGATCGTAAGCGCCGTTCGGATCGGCTTCCAAGGGGCTTTCGGCGCCATCTACCTGTATCCTGACTAAATAAGTGCCATTTTTGACACCACTTGCCTTGAAGGTTACCGAATCCACCTGATTTGGAATCCCAGGTGAAAAAACAAAGCTGTACGACGCAGGGTCAACTCCGACGCCGGCGTCGATCTCGTTCAGGAACAAAACTACCCGCTGGCGCGGATGTATATCGGGGCTTACCTGTAGGGTGATGTCGGCATTATGCAGGTTATTCAAGGTCGGAGTGATATTCTGGACAAGGGGCGCAGTGGTGATATCGGGACTCAGCACGAAGGCCATCAGATTCGACGAAGCCCACCTGAAATCCCGCTCATTGGGCGCCTCGCCGATGGTAATTTCGTGCATCACCTGAACGCCCTGAATACCTGCTTTTAAACCGATGGTATCTGTCAGTTCGAGGGATATGGTGTTGTCACTGATATTCGGTGTTGTTGGAATGGCTTCCCGGTCGCTTATTTTTACCACAATCCGCTCGTTTTTCAATTGGTTTCCCTGAATGACCAGCAGGTCGCCAATCGTAATTCTCCGGTTTTCCGAAACCGGTTGATTGATGGATTCCCGGGATAAAATTTTTGAAATATTGGGGTAACGGAACGGCAGTACGTGTATGTTCCGCTCTTTTACCGGCAAAGCAGGTCGCGCCGGCCTGTCGCTTTCAATCAGCACCACGGTGGCCATATAACCGGTGCAGAGGCGGTATTTGGTCTGAAATGCCGCCCAAAGTTTGGACATTTCTTCGGTATTGATCGCTTCAGGCGTCAGCTTAATGAGTTCGGTCTGATCGGCCAAACCGGAGTTCGCCAAAGCCAAGAGAATATCAGGAAGGCTTTGGGGGGCCTGATCAGAAACAGTGGCAGTGATCAAGGAACTTTCTAATCGATCCCTGTATAATACCGGATGCTGGTGCAATATCTGCATGGCGTAACCCAGCAGAATTTCCGAATGCAGTTCTTCATCTCCAAAGGCCGTCAGCAGATAGTGGAGGTTGACCGCCAGCGGCGCACTGCGCACGGCTTCACCTTTCGTATTTCTGGTCGGATAAGCCACATTGTTCCACCCTGTATTCTGACTTACCCTGTATAAAAAGATATTGATTTGTGATGGAATGGAGCCTTGATTCTGTGGCAATTCACCGGGAGGACGCGACGATACGTGGATCGGATTGCCAAGCACACCACTCACATTCTCGTCGATCAATCCGTCATACAACAAGTCCTTGAGGACACGGGTGACAGCTGCTATGCCTAGTGCATTACTCATGGTTTCGTCCTTTCCTTTAAATATTGATCCAGCGACATCGCAGGTTTGGGCCTTTCCGGCGCTTTTCGCTGTTGCTGCGGGTTTTCTTTTATAGCTTTTATTTCAATCCTGCCGATGTGGATTTTTACAACCGGCAATTTTGTCGTGTCGGAGGTTTGTTGCCACTTACTGAACCCCGTGTGAAAATCCGGCGTGAATGCCCGTGGGCTGTCATTCTGATTCGCTGGTTTCAAAGCCGTAGCCAGGGCTATGGCTGCCTGCATACGTTCCTGCATATCCTGCGGCCGGGTAATGGCTGTTTTCGGGAAAACCTGCGTGGAGTGTTCCATCAAACGTCCGTCCGCTTTTGGATGAACTGGTTCCTGCAACGCGCCGATAGGTACATCTGTTTGTTGTTTTTGTGGAACAGTCGCTCCAAAATGTGCGGTTTCGGAGTGCACCCCGGAAGCGCTTTTTTGATCCTGTAAGGCCGGGTCAAACGCCGTCTTTATTCCCACTGACATAGCGCCCGGTGTCATTCCAGTACCGGAAAAGGTATTGTTCGGGCCTTCCGAAAACGGCATTTCCACAGCCATATCGGGCTGGTTGCGCACAGGGTTTTCCAAATTTCCCTGTAAGCGGGGCAGCACCGTGTTTTGCGGATGAATATGCCGTTGAATTATATTTTTCAGGAGATGGCTCATGCCTGTATCATATTCAGATAAAATCTTCTGCGGCGGCGGCTCATGGAAAGAATATCCTGTTCAGACCATCCGAATTTGCTTGCCAATACATAAATGTCCTGAAGCAAACGCAGCGCTCTTTCCTGAATTTCCAGCCACAAATACTGAACAATGTCGAAAACAGCCGACCATTCATACGCGCATTCGGGGCATTGCAGGTTGATGGAAACATCCGCTTGCGGGTCGTTTTCGCTGATGAGTTGGGAAAAAGCACGGGCCAGTTCTGCAGACGGCTCCAATTGCTCGCCGGGCAAACCGGAATGTACCAGACAGTTGTTTATCAGGCTCCCGATTTGTGTTTCCAGGTCGTGGTAGCGCGTGATCTGCATTAAATCGGCGCTGTTGGGTAAGCGCAAGCGCAATACCTGATTCTCAAACGGCAGCTCCAGGATTCTGCTTTCACCTGATTCGGCCAGGGGCTGCACTTTGAGCGTTGCGATCTGCATTTCCCATTCTACTTTTTGGCTGCATTGCGGACAATCCGCCGTATTGGAAAGCCGGCTGCCGAACATGTTTTCCCTCATCTGCAACAATCGCGCGTCGCGGTCGCCGATAGACAGGGAAGCCAGTTGGGCGGGATCAGATTCCGGGTGCGAAAACGTGAGCATCAACAAACCCTTTTCTATGGGCGGGCGATCCAGCGCGTTTTCCCAAAGGAGCAATAAATCTCTGTCGGTCAGATGATGCACTGTTTGTAGGCGGGTTTGATAGTTTGATGGTTTGATGGTTTGATGGTTTGAATTTAAGGTTCGGAGAAGCTCGGTTCTTTCGGCTCGGTCACTTCATAATCCCGCTCCCATCCTTCATTCTGGAGTGTAATGGACTGGATGGCAATGGCATTGGCGCCGGCATCCAGTTCCGGGAGCGCCTGATAGTCGGAAACCCAGCAGCGAAACACCTTATATGCCAGTACGACCTGGCCGGCTTCGTTGTACACTTCTATGATGATGTCCTTTCGGAAATCGGCCAGCGACACCTCGGAGCCGAGGCCGGAACCGAGGTTCCAGACCTTGTTGGCCCAGACTTCGAATTCCGTATCGTGCGTGACGCCCCTTTCCAGGGTAATCGGTTCGTATTTTGCTTTGCCCGGAGATTTGCGGGCGGTACTGGGGTCGCCGCCTTCCCGGTGTTCTACCGGTTCGATGCTCTTTTTGAGCAGACCGACTTTGCTTACCCCGGCTACATATTTACCATCCCATTTTACCCGGAATTTGAAGTTTTTATATGGATCGAAACGCTGGGCGTTTACTGTAAACTGTGCCATAATAATTGAATTTAAGATTGAATTTGACCTGCAAGTTGCTGAATTTTAATAATGACGAATTCGGCTGGTTTTAAAGGCGCGAAACCTACCAGGATGTTCACGATACCGAGGTTAATATCGTTTTGGGTGGTGGTTTCCCGGTCGCATTTTACCAGGTAGGCGTCTCTGGGCGAGGTGCCCTGGAATGCGCCCTGTTTGAACAGGTTATTCATAAACGCACCGATATTCAGCCGGATTTGCGCCCAGAGCGGCTCGTCATTGGGTTCAAAAACGACCCATTGGGTGCCGCGGAACAAACTTTCTTCGAGGAATAACGCTAAGCGGCGTACCGGTACATATTTCCATTCGGAAGCCAGGGCATCTGCTCCCTCTAAAGTACGCGCGCCCCAGGAGACGTTTCCGTACACCGGGAAATTACGCAGGCAGTTCACCCCCAGCGGATTCAGCACACCGTTCTCCTGGTCGCTCAGTACATCCGAAAGTTTTGAAACATTTCGGAGGCTGGCTTCCGTTCCTGCAGGCGCTTTCCATACGCCGCGGTTACTGTCGGTGCGGGCATAAAGGCCTGCAATGGTTCCGCAGGCGCCGACCGACCTCAAACGAAATTCGTTCAAGGGATCAGGAATCAGCACCCTTGGGTAGTACAGTGCTGCATTTTTACTTCTGATAAGACTCCCCTTTTCTGAACGCCAATTTTTAATTTCCTGTAAATCATCAATGCCGTTCGGGGTATCAATCACAAAAAAGGCCCGTTTCGCCTCACAGTAAGTCAGTGCCTCACTGTACACAGCGTCAAATGATCCATCCGTAACAGTTCCTGTTATCGGGATGCACAAAATATTGAACAGATCCACGTCTTCCAGCGCATAAATGCCGGTTTTGTCATTTTGTAAGCCGCGTATTGCTGCTGCGTCTGGTATGCCGCCGTCGTCGCCCTCTTCAGTACCGCTATTTTGATGATTCATTTGTGCCGTAGCGGCGACTGCGGGTTTACCCAGTGTATATTCCTGTACGTTTACTGTTCCGGTATTAAACAAGAGTTCGTCATGCGTTAAATCATCAACCGGCGCGGCAAAGGAAATTAATGTACCAGGCGAACCCGAACCGGCAAGTACCTGAAGCCGGTTTTGAACCACTCTTACTGTTGCCCCTGCCAATAACGGATTGGTTGGAGCAACTGAACGCAGGGCATTTTCTAAAGTAACTGCCAATTTGTTCAAAGAATGAGGTCCGCCAGTTATATTCAATGTCGCAACAGGCTGCAATGCAACGTTATTGACCAATACTTGAAGTGTGGGGGTAGTTTCAGATAAAGCAACGGAATTGATATTGGCGTGCGCTCCCGAGATTGTCCCGTTGGCTGCCGGCGCCACAGTGCCTAGCGTTTTGTCAATTCTTATGATGGCGGAGCCGGTATTCTCGTCGTTCACGACCTTCGTGACAAAATTATTTCGTGTATTATCCATGGACAGGTTTAGAAACACCTCTTGCCGCACAGGCGTACCGGATGTACTAAATTCTGTCACCTTCATATTGAACTCGCCGATAACAGGGGTGTCGTGGTCAATTTTTACCCGAACATTGTCCCCCCATATACCCGGATCAATCGCTTTTATTCGAATTGCCTCTGCACCGGCAGGAGAAGCATTACTTATCGTCACATTGGATGCAACGGGATTGCCTCCTGCTACGCGCACCACATAAGCCTGCGATCCGCCGTTCAAAAAGAACTGCTGGATGGCGTAACTGGCTTCACTCAACGCATCCAATCCGCCGAACATGCGTTCAAAATCTCCAAAATTGAAAATCTGAACGGCTTTGTTCATCGGGCCGCGTTTGAAATAATCAATAAATGCAGCGATGGAGGTAGATACCCCTGTAATGGTGCGTACGCCACTGGGTATCTCCTCTATGTAGACACCGGGGTATGTTGGTTGTACTGGCATGATCTTGTACGTTTATTAATTTAACATGACTTGGAAATTTAAAGGGAGGGTTCATTGATGAGAGCGGGAAGCATAAGGATACAGCTCCGCCCTTCCAGTCCCACCAAGCTGTAGGACTGCATAGAGAACCCTTGACACACCAAACAGATTGGCCTGTCAAACACCGGCAGCCTGTCATTGGAGGGAAGGCTACCTGTTTATATAAAATTCAGAAATTACTGGAAACAAAATTAATGGCCTGCGTTTTTACGACTTACCATATATGTTCCATCCATTATAACAAATGTTCCATCTTTGATACATTTGTTTCAAAGCCATCTTGCCGTCAATTTGATTTCCTGGTATTTCCGTGGGCAGCAGCCAAAAACCTCTTTGAATTTCTTCGTAAAATAACTCTGGTTATTGAAGCCGACCGAAGAGGCCACTTCGAACATATTCAACTCCGGCTGCACTTCCATCAATTCAGCCGCCCGCCGGAGCCGCACATACCGGATGTATTCGGTCGTCGACATGCCTGTCAACTCCACTAATTTTCGATGCAAACAGGTTCGGCTCATGCCGATGATGCGCAAAATACCTCCGACATTCAGGTTGCCGTTTGACAAATGTTTTGCCAGGTGTGTGTCTAATTTTTTCAGGAACCAGTTATCAGGCGGAACAGCAGGCGCTGATGCTGTGGAATGCCGCAGCACGAAGAATTGCCTGATTTCATGACGGCTGACTGCTTGAGGTGCGCGCAGGCGCACAGGCTGACTAGGTATCAGCTGTTCAGTTTCCAAACGTTCGGTAGAAGGCATAAACTGTCATTTGGTTTTTACCCACGCCTTACCCCTCATTTGGTCTGTGTTTCAAATTCGCAACATGTTTTCAGTGTTGCTCCATCAAGTCCGGGGTAAATAATGGATTAGGTTGCTGGATCGGTGGTCGGTGCAAATCAGGATTAAAAACAATATATCCGTTTGTTGTTGGCAGGGACGCCAACAACGGCGAAACAATAAATTTACAATTTTGGCAAAAACTCGTTTTTTAAAATATTATCTTGAAAATGAGCTAAGCCACGACACAAACATAAGAAAACAAACACAAAATCACCAGATCTTTTGTGAAAAACTCAGTAATACTGATCGACGGTCATCGTCATCCTATGGCCGATGTGGTGTTCGTCCGGGGAAGATGATAAAAAAGTTGACCATAAGCGCTGTTCAATATCTTCCAGCAAACGCAGTTGTTCCGACAAGGTTTCTTGCAGTTCTGCAATATTGTCGCGTGTAATACTGGAAACGATCGTACGAAGGTGCTGGATGTTTTCATCCTGGGCTTTCAGTACCTGACGGATAATTTCGGGGCGGGGGGCGGTAGCTTCGTAATTTTCCATGTGAAATGAATTAAATTGGTTAGGAAAAATAGTGCAGCAACAAAGGATGGACTATATATATATTGAAAAGTCAAAATCAGTACTTTGTTGTGTAAGCCTCCTATTTTATTCCATTTACTATTCTCAACGGATGCATTTCAAATTTTTGCAAATCTATTTTAAAAAAAAGGCCTTATTTTTAAAATCAAATTTAAAAAATCGGGTATTTTTGTTTTATTTTGTGTCATTATGATCCAAAGAACATTGGAACAAATTGTACGGCAACGCCTTTTTACCGGCAAAACCATCTTACTGCTCGGTCCCAGGCAGGTAGGCAAAACCACACTTGCCCGTCAGTTGGCTGCGTCATTTCCGGAACAAAACCTTTGGCTGAGCGGCGACGATGCCGAAACCGTACAGGTGCTCAGCCAGACCTCGCTCGCTCGCCTCCAGGCACTTATTGGAACCAAAACTTTCGTTGTAATCGATGAGGCCCAACGTATCCCCGGCATAGGCCTTACGCTCAAACTCCTGCACGATAACCTGCCGGAAGTACAAGTACTGGTAACAGGATCTTCAGCACTCGATCTAAGCGAACAGACCAGCGAACCGCTTACGGGCCGGAAATGGGAATACCTGATGTTGCCGCTTTCATTCGCCGAATTGAGCGCCCACCACGGATTGATCAACGAACGTGGTTTATTGCGGCACCGTTTGGTGTTCGGCGCCTATCCTGAGATAGTGAACTTGCCGGGTAACGAACGCGAGCCACTTAATCTCCTGGCTAACTCTTACCTTTACAAGGACCTTTTCCGGCTTGAACAACTCAAAAAACCTGCTTTATTAGAAAATATCGTTCGCGCCCTGGCTTTCCAGGTGGGTAGCGAAGTTTCGTACCATGAACTGAGCCAGTTGGTCAGCGCATCTCCGCAAACTGTTGAAAAATACATCGACTTGCTGGAAAAAGCTTACATCGTATTCCGTTTGCCGGCGCTGAGCCGCAATGAGCGCAATGAAATCCGCAAGAGCCGCAAGATTTATTTCTTCGACAATGGCGTGCGCAACGCCATCATTGGCAACTTTTCCCCGTTCGAAAACCGCAGCGATATTGGGCCGCTCTGGGAAAATTACTTAGTCAGCGAACGCCGCAAACAAATTGAATACGCGCGTACTTTTACCCGTACGTATTTTTGGCGAACAGTCAATCAGCAGGAAATTGACTATGTGGAAGAATTGGATGGCCAGTTTCGCGCATACGAATTCAAATGGTCGGCACAGGCCAAAGTGCGTTTCCCGGC
>JAYSZC010000554.1:0-10069 GCA_043738235.1 Lewinellaceae bacterium
AACTGATAACCGATAACTAATAACTAAGCTCGAGGACAAGGCTGGAGTTCTTTTCCACCGGCAGGCTGCTGAGATCATTGATGGTTTCACCTGTCACGACATTTCTGGCGCGGGAAAAACCCTGCATACGCTCCGCAAAACGGTTCGTTTCCATGACTTTATCTTTGTTTGAAGTATTGAGTACAACCATCACTGTTTTATCGGCGTCGTAGCGGAAATAGGTGTAAAGGCCGTCTATGGGTGTAAACTGCATCAGTTTACCAGTTTGCAAAGCAGGCGTGGCCTGGCGGTAACGGATGAGCGTGCGGGTATACTCAAATGCATCCTGCTCTAAAGGCGTTCTGCCTTCCGGGCGAAACTTGTTGATCGTATCTGCGGGCCAGCCGCCGGGAAAATCTTTTCTGAAAGTGGCCCAGGAAGGGTTGCCGGTGCCGGTGCTTAAAATTTCCGTGGCGTAGTAAATTTGAGGAATACCGCGTGTGGTCAGCAGAAATGCCATCCCGCTTTTATACTTGTCGATCCGCTCCTCTACCACGGAAAAAAACCGTTTCATATCGTGGTTATCCAAAAAAATGAGGTTTTTCATAGGATCCTCGTAAAAGTAATCCTGCGCCAGGGTATAATAAATACGCGCATCTCCGTCCTGCCAGCCAGGGCCTTTGGTAAGCGCTTCCTGAATCGCAAAACACATTTGAAAATCAATGACGCCCGGCAGGTTGGAATCAAACTTTGCCCGGGACATGGGTTGGTTGTCAGCGAAAAAACCCTGCACCACCACGCCTATTTCCATTATTTCGCCAAACATCCCAATGTTGGGGTATTCCTTACGGACGGCAGCGCACCATCTGCTCATAAACGCCTGGTCGGAATACGTGTAGGTGTCGATGCGAAAACCATCCAGTCCGGCGTATTCGACCCACCAGATCGCCTGCTGGATCAGGTAATTCGCCACGTGCGGGTTGCGTTGGTTGAGGTCGGGCATGTCCACATCGAACCAGCCGTCGTTGAATCCTTTTTTGTCGTATTCGGAAGCATACGGATCGAGTATCGTGGGCGCTCGGAAAGTAGTGTTGGTATAAGCGGGCCACTGATTCACCCAGTCCTTTGTGGGTAGGTCTTTCATCCAGTAATGGTTGCTGCCGATGTGGTTGAGCACTACATCGCGGATCATTTTCATGCCGCGGCGATGGCATTCGCCGGTTAATTCGCGGAGCTGTTCATTGGAGCCGAAACGCCTGTCTACCCGGTAATGATCGGTTACGGCATATCCGTGATAAGAAGCGCGGGCCTGGTCGTTTTCCAGTTCGGGATTGAGCCAAAGGGCCGTGATGCCCAAATCCTGCAAATAATCGAGCTGCATACGAACGCCCGCCAGGTCGCCGCCATGCCTGGCTTCCATATTGTTCCGATCCGCTTTTTGCAGCATCCCGGCAATGGAGTCGTTGGAAGGATCGCCATTGGCAAAACGGTCGGGCATGAGCATGTACACCACATCCCGGCTATCGACGCCCAGTGCTTTGGGCGAGGTGTTCCTTGCGTACACCGGAAATTCGACGGTAAATGACTGCGTTCCTTTTGAAAAGATCAAGGGGACTTTTTGCTGCGTTGCTTTAACTCCAATTTCCAGTGTAACGAACAAATAATTCGGGCTGTCTCCGGTTTTTACTTTCAGGAGTTTGATGTCTTTGGTTGCACCTATTTTGAGTGTATATGAAGCCAGTTCCGTTCGTTGCAGTAAAATTTCCACCTGATTGTGCTGCATACCTGTCCACCAAAAAGCCGGTTCCATACGCAGATCGTTATTGGAAACAGGCACGACACGCGAACTAAGCGGCGTTTTATATGGATTTCCCAAATAATCTTTACAGGCCGGAAGGGGAAATAGCAGGCAAAAAAGTAGTATTCGAGCAAGCATAAGCGCAATTTTTTTATTCCAAAAGTAAAAAAAACATAGGCACATAGCGCACATAGTTTGTTGAATGTCAACACTATGTGATCCACGTGCCTATGCGTTTAATGTAAAGGTGTACTTACCTTCGCAACAATCCGATCAAAAACAATAATACCAGCGCCCCAATGACCGCAGTGATAATATGGTTAACCAAACCTGTGCCGATGCTTACACCCATTTGTCGGAATAACCAGCTGCCAATAAAGGCGCCGACAATACCAACAACAATGTTGCCGAGCAAGCCAAAGCCATAGCCCTGACGGATTAATCCCGCCAACCAACCGGATGCGGCGCCAATAATCAGTGTAAAAATGAGAGAATTCAGTTCCATACTATAGTGTGTTTTAAGTTAAGAAATCAAGTCAGGGCAGATTACGAACGGCTGCTCACCGGATCGTCTTTGTCTTCTACTAATACCACTGATGCAGCGGCCAAGAGAAAAAATACGCCGGCCATTACAATGGCATAGATAGCATTGTTGCCAAACAAATGCTGCACGATCGGGCGGTTGATGACGCCGCTTATAATTTGCGGAATGGTAATGAAAAAATTAAAAATACCCATGTAAACCCCCATTTTGTGAGAAGGCAAGGAACCTGCCAGCATCGCATAAGGCATGGAGAGTATACTGGCCCATGCCATCCCGACGCCTACCATAGACAGGAGCAGGAAATTGGGCGAAGTAGCAAAATACATGGATATTAGTCCCAGTCCACCACAAACAAGCGAAATAGCATGGGTCTTTTTCCGGCCGATACGTCCTGCAATAGTAGGCAATAACAGCGCGAAACCAGCTGAAACCAGATTATATACGCCGAAAATAATTCCCGTCCAGTTTCCCGCATCGCTGTACGCCTGCGAGGTGGTATCGTCAATGGCGCAACCGTACACATGGTGCGCAATAGCGGGTGTGGTAAAAACCCACATGGAAAAGAGGCCGAACCAGGAAAAAAACTGTACCCAACCCAATTGCCTCATGGTTTTGGGCATTTTGAGTACGTCCTTGAAAATCAGGCCCAAACCGCCTTTTTCCACCTCCGTCTCTTCGCCGCCGGCGTACATTTGCTGCTCTTTCGGCGTATATTCTTTTGTGGTAAAAACAGTCCATAAAACAGCAGCCAGCAACAGGAATCCGCCGATGTAGAACGACCATTTTACATTATCCGGGATAAGACCTGCTTCGGCAGTATCCGTAACGCCTCCAACATTAGCCAGAAACCAGGGAAGCCAGGAGCCAATGACCGCGCCGATGCCGATCAGCGCTGTTTGTACCGAAAAACCCTGTGTGCGCTGCGATGCCGGCAGTTTGTCCGCCACCAAAGCACGAAAAGGCTCCATCGCAACATTGAAAGAAGCATCCATTATCATCAACATGCCCGCCCCCATCAGCACCAGCGGCAAAACTGCAGCCAGCGCGCCGGCATTAGGCATCAGCATCATGCCGAAACAGGCAGCAATGGCGCCAGCCAGGAAAAAAGGTTTGCGCCGGCCGTATCGCGTCCAGGTGCGATCCGAATAGTGCCCGATAATGGGTTGTACGATCATGCCGATAATCGGCGCCACCAGCCAGAAATTGGGGAGTTCGTGCACATCGGCGCCATAACGCTGCAAAATACTGCTGGCATTGCCGTTCTGGAGTGCAAATCCTGCCTGAATACCCAGAAATCCGACACTCATGTTCCAGATATCACGGGTTGCGAGCCTGGGTTTTATATCTGTGCCGCCTGAACTTGTTGTAGAAAGAGCCATCTGTTGTTGCTGCTGATTTTAGAAGATTCGTTTGTATATTAATTTGAGTAAAAAATTTTATATCCAAAATCAGCAGCAAAGATGTAAAAAAATGGGAATGCAGTTATAGGAAACACTAATTTTTCCCTATACAATTTAAATCCTCGAAAGCCTGTTTTAGGCGCACCACGAAGGTTTTTTCGCCTTCGCGCAGCCAAACCCGCGGATCGTAATATTTTTTATTCGGTTTGTCTTCCCCGTCGGGGTTGCCGATCTGGCTTTGCAAGTATCCCTTTTTGGATTCGTAATAAGCGCGGATACCATCCCAGTAGGCCCATTGCATATCGGTGTCGATATTCATTTTGACGGCCCCGTATTCAATGGCTTCGCGAATTTCACTTTGCGCCGAACCCGAACCGCCGTGGAATACGAAATTGACCGGCGTTTTGCCTGTTAATCCAAATTTTTCACGGATAAATTCCTGCGAATTTTTAAGAATCACCGGCTGCAATTTGACATTTCCGGGCTTGTACACACCGTGGACATTGCCGAAGGCCGCCGCAATGGTAAAATTGGGGCTTATTTTCAAGAGGTGTTCGTACGAATACGCCACTTCGTGTGGCTGGGTATACAAGCGGGAAGAGTCGATATCCGTATTGTCTACACCGTCTTCTTCGCCGCCGGTAACGCCGAGTTCTATTTCGAGGGTCATGCCCATTTTTGACATGCGTTCAAAACGCTGGGAAGAAATTTCGATGTTTTCGTGCAGCGGCTCTTCCGACAAGTCGAGCATGTGGCTGCTGTACAAGGGATAACCGTTTTTTTCATAGAACTTCTCGCCGGCATCCAGCAAGCCGTCTACCCAATCGATGATATTGAGTGCACAGTGGTCGGTGTGCAGAATAACCGGAACCCCGTAAGCCTCCGCCATCGCATGAACGTGTTGCGCGCCGGAAATTCCGCCCAGTATGGAGGCTTTCTGGCCTTCATTGGAAAGGCCTTTGCCTGCAAAAAATGCAGCGCCACCGTGTGAAAACTGAATAATTACCGGGCTTTTTACCGCTGCGGCTGTTTCTAAAACAGCATTTACGGTATTCGTGCCGATCACATTCACGGCTGGCAGCGCGAAATTTTGTTCGTTGGCATAATTGAGGAGATCTGTTACTTCCTGGCCATGCAGGACACCGGGTCGGAATTTCATTGAAAACGACAAGTTTTGTGAAGAAACAATAGTTAGCGTAAAAATTACACGGCCAAAGATAGCACGACTGTCAGTACTTTCTGCATGGTGGCGTTTGATGAAGCCTAAAAAGAACGGGTTCAGGGAAAAGATTTGGGTTTTTAGACAAAAAGTAGCGCGCACATTCAATCAGCGGGGCAATTTGGACGTTGTGAGGTGGTTGATAAAGTTTGATGATTTGAAAGTTTAATGGTTTGAACTGGTAACATAAAGCCATGGGTTACCAGCCCAAACCATCAAACTTTCAAACCATCCAACCATCCAACTTTATCAACCGATCATCAAATCTGTCAATTTCCGCCCATGAAATGCCACCGCGTGTTCCGCCCTTCTATCACCTGCTGTTTTCTCATTGTTTTCAGCCAATCCTCGTTTGCCCAGGAACAGTTGGGCATGCGCCTTGAACGTTATTCAGGCCTGTATTCCATCACCTTGAATCCTGCCAATACTGCATTTATGCCCCATAATTGGGAAGTCAATCTGGCCAATGCAGGTTCCTTTTTTGAAAATAATTACGGTTATCTGAGAAATACCAGCCTGCCGAATGCCTTTCGCAATACAGACAATATTGTTGCCGTATCCGATCTGGCGCCTGAACAACCCGTACCAGCCGACGCGATCCTGCTGGATTATTATGATAAAGACCGGCGGATGCGCGGTGTTTCCCAGGTGCATGTCGGCGGACCCGGGTTCAGTTTCCGATTTGGGGAAAACAATGTAATCGGTCTTACAACGGCCATTCGAGGGGAATTTTCCGCATACCGGATTCCTGCGATTTTCAGATATCCGACATTTAGCCAGATCAAGATTGGACAAACGGTCGATATTCAGCCCGTTCAATTAGAAGCAATGACCTGGGGAGAGATCGGTCTGCATTACAGCCGAAGCAACAGCGACGGCGACCTGACTACTGCCTGGGGCGTCCAACCCAAGTTTTTGATGGGGTTTGTGGGTGGCTATGGTCGATCCAACGGCACGTTTCAATATACGCCGGGAAGTAATGATACCGCCATTTTTAACAGACCAACCTGGAATTACGGCCTTTCTGGCACATTGCTGGATGCGGAGTTGGATGCGGAAACGGTGTCGGGAGGAGTTTCCGAACTCGGCGGTTTTGGAGCCGGGATAGACATCGGTTTCAGTTGGGCCGCTGCAGCGGATGACGAAGGCGATTATCGCTGGCGCGCCGGGGTTTCGTTGCTGGATCTGGGATTTGTACGTTTCAATCGCGGCTCGGAGCAACACCTGCTTCGCCTGGATTCCATTGGCGTCATCGACGGAAACGCCATCAGTGCGGAGAATGGGCAGGGCTACTCCCGGCTTATCAGCGATTTTTTAATGGAAGATCCGCTGGCTTCGCTGCAAGGCCAGTCTTTTTCGATAGGATTGCCAACAGCGCTTTCCGTACAATTAGACGTGCAGGTTATGCCGCATTTGTATTTTGCAGCGGTGGCGGTGCAGCGCGTACCCTTGATGAAAAATTCTCTCAAGCGGCCCTCCACCCTGGCTTTCGTGCCGCGTTTTGAACACCGTTGGGCCACTTTCTCCTTGCCTGTGGTGTTGAATGACTGGCAATCGCTGCGCGTAGGTCTGGCAGCCCGCCTGGGCTGGCTTTACATCGGCAGCGACAATATCGGCAGTTATTTTACCAAAGAAAAACTGAGCGGCGGCGATGTTTATATCGGGCTGAAAATCAATGGTTTTTCATTTGGGAATGGCGGCGGTAAAGAGCGTTTGAAAAAAGAACGCAGCAGTGGCGGCAAACAAAACCGGCGGAAGATCAAATGTTATACTTTTTGAAATTCGTTCAATAATTTACCTGCAACTGCACCCGCAACAAATTTCCCCGCTCTATGGATTCCACTTTAAAGTCTGTATACCGGCGATCACTGATTTGATATGCCAGGGTGAGTTCCAAATTTTTTACCGGTTGCCATTCAATACCGATTTCCGTTTCTTTCACCTGGTAGTACCGGGCATCCGTTTCTTGTTTTTTGCCGCCATCATACACTTGATACCGGAAATAAGGCATTAAAAAACCTTTTTTCCACTTGGTTCGATACGAGGCCAGTACATATCCGCCTTTCAATTTTTGCACCCTGATGGAATCTGTTGCCGCATCAAATGCGGGGCCTTCGCCTGTGTTGTATTCTGCTGCCAGTCCGAATGGTTGCGCATACAAAATTATGGATGCAGCCATTCGCCGGTCCGTAAATGTACGATTGACAGCACATCGCACACCAGTTGACACCTGATCCGGCGACAGTGTAAATTGTCCTGTATAAGCCTGGATACCCGGTTCGAGTATTTGTCTGCCGACCTGGAATGGCCAGGATAGGCGGGCTACGACATGCCGGTTATCGTTTAGTTCTGATTTGTTGGCACTTTCTCCATTGTAGGCGCCCAGCGCAGCCATCCCGTAGTCTCCCGAACCTTTCAAACCCTCGTCGATTAATTTTTTGAATAATGCGCGGGATTTTTGCGAAGCATAGTAAAAAAACACGCCCATATCGCGCTCATTTGGCGCAGCCGAATTCACGGCATCGCTGCGATCGAACGTCAGGCGGTTTGAGCTGGATTGCAAATTTTCAAAGCCATAAGGCACTTTGCTTTGCCCTGCCCGCACCCGAAAGGTTTTTTTTCTGTCAAACGAATAATCAATGTAGGCATCCCGAACCTGCAAAAAATGTTTGTTGCTGCTGCTGATATCCGATGAATAATCGAACTGGAGATACAAAAAAACACGTTCATGGATATCGCCGATAAGTTGGAGGCGACCCCGGCGAAAAGAAAAAGATTGGCCTCGCCCAATGCTTTTATCGCATTGCTCACATTTTAAATCCGGATTCGTTTCCAGCAGTCTGTTATAGCGAAATTGCGAATAACCGCGAATACTGATTTTATCGTACCACTTTACAGGAGTCTGGCTCAACTTAACAGTGGTTGGAGGTGATTTTATTAGGGAGTCTTGCAAAGCTCCCTGAGCGAATACGCTTGACATTGCACATAAGCATGCAAGCATCGCCATACAACGATGTGGATACATAAGTCAGGTTAGGACAGACTTGTGAAGGATAGATACAGATAATTATGTTGGCGCGTCGAGTCGCCTGAAAGGTGTAAGAGTAAGTAATATAGAAACTTTTCTTACACCATAAAACACTTATTTATGCAAATAACCGGAACAAAAGGAACAATAAAGCAGACATAAGCATGGTAACCGGAAGCGTCAGTATCCAGGCCAAAGCAATATTTTTTATCGTCTTTTTCTGGAGATTGCTGATGCCACCTTGTGCCACCATCGTGCCGGCTATGCCGGAAGAAAGCACGTGGGTGGTACTGACCGGAAGCCCGGAAGCGCTGCTCACGCCTATCACTGCCGCCGCGCAAAGTTCGGCGCTGGCGCCTTGTGCGTACGTGAGGTGCGATTTGCCGATTTTTTCACCAATGGTAACGACAATACGTTTCCAACCTACCATGGTACCGAGACCGAGACACAATGCAATCATGGCAACTACCCAGGTAGGCGAAAATTCATACGCTTTATTGAGGTTTTTTATTTCCGCTTTTACCGTTTTGGCTGTTTCGCCGGTTATCTCGCCACCTTTTATGGAAGATTCTAATGATTTATTCAAAGATTGCAAGGCTACCCGAAGGGCAAAAACACTTTTTCTTTCCTGTCGGTTGGTTGTGTCAATCTGGGTGACAAGGGATGCCGCATTGTTGGCAAGGTTTGTATGATGTGCATCTATTTGTTCAGAACCGGTGGGTTGTAACAATACCGTTTCAATTTTTCTGATAGTGCCTGATATGTCGGAAGAAGGCATCTGCGGATCAAGTGCAAAATTCATGGGCAAAAATGCCATCAATACAACCAGAGCAAGGCCCACTCCTTTTTGTCCATCATTGTTACCATGAAAATAACTCACTAAGGTACAGGTAGTTATCAGGATTGCCCGAATCCAAACAGGCGGGGCTTTTTTGGTTTCATCCGGCGATTTGAAAATGGTTTTTTTCTTCACCGAAATCTTCAAAAGATACATTAAAATAATCGCCAGGCTAAACCCGAATAAAGGCGAAACCAGCAGCGACATGCCAATATCGGCGGCTTTACCCCAGTTAGGCCCGGACCCGTTGTGAACAGTCCAAAAAGCGAATCCGCTACCCAAGAGGGAGCCGATCAGGGTATGGGAACTGGAGTTGGGAATGCCGAGATACCAAGTGCCGAGGTTCCACAAAATGGCCGAAACAAGAATGGACATCACCAAAGCGATATTCTCGCCTATGGATACAGTCATCAGATCATTGATGGGCATTAACTTGACAATACCCATTGCCACGGCGATGCCTCCCAGCAAAGCGCCCAAAAAATTCCAGGCGCCCGACCAGATAACTGCAAAAACCGGTGGAAGTGTTTTGGTGTAAATGACGGTAGCAACCGCATTTGCCGTATCGTGAAAGCCGTTGATCGCTTCAAAAAAACAAACCGCGAACATACACACCAACAGCATCACAGATGCTTCGGAGGAAAGGCCTGCTATAAAGCCAAGCATCATAGGTCGAGAGATTTAGATGTAAAACCTGTGTTTTACTGGTAAAGTTAGGAATTTACCGGCAAAAGTAGACAGGCCGGTTAACATTGATTATCGGGCAATATTAAGTTAACATTACTTTTTTTACCTCGATTTTCGGGATTTTTTTGATGGCCGGAATGTACATGGTTAAATTATTCAAAGCCCACCAGCGCATGGTACACCAAATCCACCGGCAAACCCATCACATTAGCGTATGTTCCTTCTATCCGGGTGATTTTGCACAATCCGATCCACTCCTGCACCCCGTAAGCGCCGGCTTTGTCAAAAGGCCGGCAACGCCGGATATAAAAGTCGATTTCAGCATCGCTCAATTCGGCGAACCAAACCCGGGACACGCCTGCCATCACTTGTTCCCTTTCTTTGGCAAGCAGACAAATGCCGGTGATAACCGTATGCTGCCTGCCGGAAAGGGTGCGGATCATTTGAAAGGCCTCGTCATAATCAGCCGGTTTGTTGTAGATCGTACCGTCCTCTATCACTACGGAATCGGCAGCCAGTATAATTTCCCGATCCAGGATCAGGTGTTTCGCCGCATTTGCCTTGCGCTGGGCGAGC
>JAYSZC010000555.1:0-1566 GCA_043738235.1 Lewinellaceae bacterium
TGAAGACCGTGTAGCCCGGGACAAGTACATCAATACGGAAGAACTCAATGCCATTCTGCGCGACGAGATTGTACAAATGCTCTCGGAAAACAACACCGAAGACGCAGAAGATTTCGAGATTCCGGCAGGCAAAAAACCTTATGTGCTTTTGGTCATCGGCGTAAATGGCGTCGGTAAAACCACCACGATCGGAAAATTGGCCTACCAGTTCAAACAACAGGGTTACAAAGTGGTCCTGGGCGCTGCCGATACCTTTCGCGCGGCAGCGGTCGAGCAGCTGAAAATCTGGTCCGAACGCGTCGGTTGTGACTTCTACTCCAAAGGGATGAATGCCGATCCGGCTGCCGTGGCATACGAAACCACCAATTATGCGGTCGAAAATGGCTGCGATATAGCCATTATTGACACGGCGGGTCGATTGCACAATAAATCGCACCTGATGCTGGAACTCGGAAAAATCCACCGCAGCATTGAGAAAAAACTGCCGGGCGCGCCCCACGACGTATTGCTGGTGCTGGATGCCTCTACCGGACAAAATGCCCAGGAACAAGCCAAACAATTCACCGAAGTGGCGCCCATCACCTGCCTGGCCCTGACCAAACTCGACGGCACCGCCAAAGGCGGCGTAGCCATCAGTATCAGCGACCAATTCAAGATTCCGATTAAATACATCGGCGTGGGCGAAAGCATAGATAAACTACAGATTTTTAACAAAAAAGCATTCGTGGAATCGTTATTTCAGTCGTAAGTGCGAAGTCATCAGTCCGAAGTCCGTAGAGTGTACCGTTTCATATTTGGCCTTCCAAAAAAGGAAACGGCGCACTCTACGGACTTCGCACTTCGGACTGACGACTTAGGACTTTAACGACTTCGGACTGACGACTTAGGACTAATGACATGAATACCCTCGTATTTGCCACCAACAATCCGCATAAAGCCCGGGAAGTAGAACAGATTCTGGGTCCCGGCTTTATAATTAAAACGCTGAAAGACATCGGCTGTCTGGAAGACATCGAAGAAACGGAGCCTACGCTGGAAGGCAATGCCCTGCTGAAAGCGCGGTATGTAAAAGAAAAATACGGCTACGACTGTTTTTCGGAAGATACTGGCCTGGAGGTGGAAGCGCTCGACGGCGCGCCGGGCGTGCATACTGCACGCTACGCAGGAGAAGGGCGCGACCCGGAAGAAAACATCCAACTATTGTTGCAAAACCTGGAAGGTAAAAGCACCCGGAGTGCGCAATTCAGAACGGTTATAGCCCTGCTAATAAACGATCAGGAGATTCTATTGCAGGGTATTTGTCCGGGCAGTATTGCCATGCAGAAACAAGGTACCGGCGGTTTCGGCTACGACCCGGTGTTTATGCCGGAGGGCTACAACGCCACTTTCGCAGAATTGGGCTATGATGTCAAAAACAAAATCAGCCACCGCGCAAAGGCAACTGTTCTTTTGTTGGAAGCCATCCGGGCCAACTCCGCCGGGTCGCTGTGAAATGTTTTGTGTAATCCGGCGTTAATATTGGCACACGGATTGATCGAACACGGATTGCATGGATGAGACACGGAT
>JAYSZC010000556.1:0-3791 GCA_043738235.1 Lewinellaceae bacterium
TTTGCAATTTTGCCCTTTTACTTATTCCACCCGGATATTTAAACTGCAATTTCCAGTTCGGTCACATGTTGTGGCGTGTCTCATTCCTTTCTTCCAGGATCACAAAGCCCGCGTCGAAAGGATTCAGTTGTTCCTTTAAGGTCTGTATAAAATCGTCGCCGTATTTGAGCGCGTACGGCAAAAAATTATCAGTTCGTTCCTGCAGGCCGTTGTTCGGAAACAGTTTTTCTTTTAGAGCACGCAGTTGGTTGAGCGTCACTTCGTGTTTTTGTTTTTCAGCCCGTACCAGACGGCCTTCCCATTGTTCCAGGCTGCCGACAGATTTTACTTCATCGGCGCGCACGGCTTTTTCAAGCGTTGGGTCGATGGCGGCGGCATTGGTGGCGATCCGGTCGTATATTTTTCGCAAGTTATTGATTTCCTGCGCTAAACTGACTTCTCCGGATGCATGAGCGGCAATGTATTGACGCACGAGATGTTCTGTATCTTCAAAAAATTGCGTTGCGGAAAAACCGAATTTGCTCAATTTTTTTTGTGCGTCGAGATCCAGCCAGAGCACCGAATTGCGGCGTAGCAGCATCGGAAACGGAATGTTGAAATGCTGGAACAGCGAGCGCCGTTCGAGCCAGTAAGCCAGTTCACCGCCGCCGCCCACGTAGGCCAGGTTGGGCAAAATCATTTCCTGGTACAGCGGGCGCAGCACCACGTTCGGGCTAAACCGTTCGGGGTGCTGGTCAAGTTCGGCCAGTATTTCTGCTTCAGAAAATGTGAGGTTGGTTTGCAGCACCTGGTACATGCCGTCTTCCAGCAGGATGCGCTGCCGCAATCCCGGTTTCATGTAAAACAGGTTGATCTCGCGGGGAGCAGCCTGCGTTTTAAAACCCTGTTGATTGAGTTGGGTGATGCTCTGGTTGACCAAGTGAAAGGCGTTTTGTTCCTGCAATTCGGCCTGGATGATTGAAATAAAATGGCGTTTCAGGCCGGGGTCGTTCATATCAAGTACAACGATTCCGTATTTACCTAAAAATTCGTGCAGCAAAGCCCGGGTCGTATCGGCGAAGGTGTGGGCAAACTGGCAAGCCCGCTGCACACGTTCAAACAAAGCGGCAGCCGATTCACTTTCCCCCAGAATGCCGCGCAACTCTTCCAGTACTGGTTGCAGGCCGGCCGTATCCATCGTTCCTGTCGGCCCTTCCGATTCAGGTTGCCAGACGAGGCGTTTGCCGAACAGGTTGATTTTGTTAACCTCTTCGATGTCGTGGTCTTCGCTGCCCAGTACAAATACAGGGACAACACGTTGAGCGTTCCCTGTTTTCTTATTTGCAACCTCTGCTAAATTGATGGTTGTCAGTGCTTTGTAGATAAAATACAAAGGCCCGAGCAAAAGGCTGGGCTGGTGCGCTGTTACAACGGTAAAGGTGTTGTCATTGCCCAAAGCCTCGATATTGCTCGTCACTTCCGGGTGCAGGGGCAATTCAGCGTACTGGCGTTTCAAAACTGCCACCAATTCGGCCCGGGGGAAGCTGTGTTGCGCTTTGAGCCGGATGATTTCGGCAAAGGATTCGGGCTGCGGTTCGTGTACATAAAAAGGTTTCAAACGCGCGTCGCCGGTCGCATAGGCGATATCTGTCTTGGCTAATTGTGGTACCTGGGCGTAGGGGAGGAGGGTTTTGTGTACAAGCATATGGGTAGGAAGTGAAAGCGCAAAACTGTAAAAAGGCAAAGTTGTTGCAGATTTGGGAGATTTTTTGAAAGTGAGTAGTGAGTTGTGAATAGTGAGTGGCATCGCGTTAGATGCATGTTCTCAATAATCTTCTAACGAGATGGGACCCCTGCCAGGGAATGCAACATTCCTCATCCCTCAATCCTCATCCCTAACCATTCACTGTATGGTTTCCAACAATTGTTGCGCGGCATCTTTCAACTTATTCAGCTGTTGTTTCCGCTGCTCGATATGGGCATTGGAAAGTTGTCCTGAGCGGGACACGGTGTTTAATGCGTTGCCGGCTTCCCGGGTGGCGGCAAAAACCTGGTTCGCTGCAGCCCGGATATTTTCCTTAGCGCCGGCGGTGAGATTGTTCTGGCGCGCCTGTTGCCACACATACCAGGCTTTCCGGTAGTGCAGGGTGCCGAGGTTGTATTGGAGCGCGAAGGTTTCGTAGTGTAAATTAAACAGGAGGTTTTGCAAAAACTCCTTGTCTATGCCTGCGCTGATATTTTCCACAGAATCAATGAAATGAAACAGCGTCGATTGAATATCCGTCAGTTTTTGCAGCAGCGTTTCCGCTTTTTGAAGGGAAAAAGATTGATTGCTGATCAAATGTTCCAAAGCGGGCATGATGTCCGCCCGGCGGGCGCGTATTTCGCAGGAGCGCAGGGATATTAACCCAATCTGAATAGAAGCCTGTCGTTCACGGGTGAGCGCATATACTGGCGGGCGCAAGGTCATTTGATGCACCTCGGAAGCGCCTTGTTGAAAAAAAGAACGCACTTCGACGCCTAAATCGGAGACCGTTTTAGCAATGTTTCCGCTATGTTTTTCCATCAACAAACGCTCCAATAGGTATACTTCGCGCTGCGCAAACTGGATGTAAACCAGGCTTCGGTTGTGCCAGATTTCGAGGCAGGTATTGTATATTTTGTTACAATTCAGGCTGCGTTCGGCTGCTTCGTATGCACTGTCCGCCCGGGCAATCAGTCCACGCAGTTCCTTGAGTTGAACATCCGGCGGAAGATCGACGTTGCGTTGATAGGCCATTTGAAACTGCCCTGTCCATAAGGAGCCTTTCAGTTTGTACAGCAGGGCGGCCACATCGCCGGGAGTGTAAAATTTTTCGGCCTGGGTGCGCCGTTCGGGCGTTTCCATCCGGTCAAACAAAGCGCGGGCACGGCTGTGGTATTGTTCCAGTAAATCCGCCTGCGCCAGAAACCAGCCCGTATCCAACTGAAAACTGTCTTGCAGAATCGAGGCATCGGCCAAGGAATCGAGCAGGCGGTGCAGGTCGTAAAACAGGCCCCAATAATTTTGGCCCAAGCTGAAAATAGCGCGTTCGTTGCTCCCGTTGAATTGCAGGACGCGGCTTTCCATGTTCAGCATCCGGTGCACGGAGTCTAAGGACAACCAGTGGTCGAGCGTATCCCGGAAGGCAAATTTTTCGTCGGGCGTTTCGGATAAATAGGCGCTGATTTCCGAGGCGGAGGATTCCCGGAAGAGGCGTTCACCAACCGGTTTTTCCAGCAATTGCCAGGCCGGATCATCGGGTAAGTGGTTGAGAACGAATCGTTCCGGCGTCGTCATAAAGTAGCGGTTGTTGACGGTGTAAGCGCCGCTGCCCGGTCCCGGAACGCCCCAGGTCGGGTCGAACAAGCGCCAGTTGCCATCCGCTTTGGCTACCACCCAGGCGTGGCCGAGTCGCGGAATACTGCCGTCGGGGTCTTTTACAATACCTGTCACCACCTCGCAGGGTAAGGCGAGTTCTTTCGCCAGGGCACAAAAAAGATTGGCATAACCCTGGCAAACGGCGCTTCGGTTCCGGAGCACATTGGGCGCGCTTTGTTCCTCGATGTACTCCGGCGTCGCCCAGAAATTCGTACTTGCATAATTGTCTTCGTACCGGATATTCAGGGTGATCCAGGCGTAAATGGCGCGCAGTTTTTCTACTTCCGTGTCGGTTTTTTCCGCTAAGTGTGGTGCCAGTTTTTCAATGGAACGCGTACGGTTGTTCGGCGTATTCAGGCTGTATTCGTCGATAGCGGAGAACTGCTGGCTGTGCAGCAACCAGGGGAAAAGC
>JAYSZC010000557.1:0-1562 GCA_043738235.1 Lewinellaceae bacterium
CTGTATGGTATCTAAAAACCCATGCCACCACTAAAAGCCAGAGCAAAAATCGCCATTTAATTTCTGCCGGAATTGGAAGTAATCCAGGGGCCGCAAACACATACGCATCCGACACCGGGAATGTTGTAGCAATGCGGCGGATTAAAAGTGGTGCAGGTCAGATTAGGGTTACAAGGGCTGGCAGTCGGCACAAGCGCTTTGAAAGAACCGCGGCTGGGCTGTACTCCGAATTGAGTCAACTTGCCGCTTTTCACTACGATGATCAGTTTCTCGCCGGTACGTGTATTTTCGCCTACCACATTGCGGCCTTCTTTGACCGAAACGGAACCGTCAACACCATCAAATTTGAGATAAGCCGCGGCAGAAGGTTCGGTGTTTATTTGAATTTTAAGACCACTTGCTGCGATTTGGGCATTTGTCTGAACTGCTGTGAACAAAGCGAGCGCAACAATTGCGAACGAACAGAAATTTTTGAAGAAGTTCATGGTAATTGAATTTTATAAGTTGAAGTGAGAGGTGAGTAGAGCAGGTCACGGTCTTTGCCGGCCGCTATGTTTTACACTTTGAAAAGATCAAATGATAAACATTGTATGCCGTTCAACCGATCCGATACTACCATGTGTTGCCATCCGGAAATATGTACCCAATCAAATGAATTTATTTCCCTACTCACAACTTACTATTCACAACTCACGACTCTGACATTCCGCTTATCTTTGCCACACTACTCGGCATTTTTCAGCACCAGTCTAAAAAATGCCGGGTAGTGTGATCTTTGCTCCTCATTCTGCACGATTACCCCTACTCTAATCATGCCCATCGTAACGCTGACCACCGATTTTGGAACTCAGGATTTTTATGCGGGAGCGCTTAAAGGCGCCTTGCTGCGCCGGAACCCGGATATACAGTTAGTGGATATTTCGCACGATATCGCTCCGTTCGACATCGTGCAGGGCGCTTTTGTGGTGCGCAATGTGTGGTCGGAGTTTCCCGAAGGCACCATTCACCTGATCGGTGTGCACTGTGTATACAGCCTCGGATTCCGTTTTGTGGCAGCGCGGTACAGCGGCCACTTTTTTCTGGCGCCCGACAATGGGCTGCTGACGCTGTTGTTCGACGACATCGACCCAACTGCGCTGCGCAACCTGCCAACCGATGCTTCCGAACATTTTGTCGTGAAAAAAATATACGCCGATGCCGTCGCACATTTAGCCGTCGGCGCGCCTTTTGAAACCCTGGGCGAGTTTGCCGCGCCGCTTCTGCAACGCATTAGTATTCAGCCGGTTATTACGCCGGGGCGCATACGCGGCACGGTCATCCATGTGGACAATTTTGACAACGCCATCGTGAATATCCGGCGCGATCTGTTTGAAAAGGCAGCCAATGGCCGCTCTTTTTCTTTGTTTTTTAAACGAAACGACCCCATCACCAAACTTTCCGATAATTATTGCGATGTCCCTGTCGGCGAACAACTCTGCCTGTTCAACAGCGCCGGTTTTCTCGAAATCGCGGTGAATATGGGCCGCGCTGCCACTTTGCTCGGGCTGAAAGTGGAGGATGTG
>JAYSZC010000558.1:0-1559 GCA_043738235.1 Lewinellaceae bacterium
AAACGCATCACAATTATTGATCCCTAAACATGGGTCATCCCGAATTTTACAGAGATTCTATTGGCCATAGTTTTTACTTTTTACATGGTATACCGAGCCGCCCGGGCCGTCGTTGGCGTCCTCGCCAACGACATTGTACCACCCATGCTAAGCGATTTGATCCATTATTTTGCCTGGCATGAGTGGTAGTTTGTCGTTGGCGAGGACGCACAACGACGGCCCGGGCGGCTCGGTATACCATGTATTAAAGTGAAAACTATGGCCGATAAAATCCTTGTAAAATTCGGGATGACCCAAGTTTTGTCTTTTGCCCTTTTACTTACTCCGTGTAATCTTTTTCAGATACTGGCAGCGTTTTGAAATCTGCCGCCGTTTCTATGTTGTACTTACGATATAGACGGTCGCTTCAGGCGGTTTTAAAATAAAGCAGGTTTTTTTAGTTGGTTTTGTTTGTTGCAATGGGCACGCTATATGCGTGCCTTTTGTATTTTAGACCATGATTCGCAGGATGATGGGATGAACATGATGCAGCATCTGGAGACTTCAGACTGTCGACTTCTTACTATTGACTTCGGACTTTACCAACTTCGCACTGTCGACTTCTGACTTCGCACTGACAACTTCGCACTTTTTCTATCTTTGCGCCTCTATGCGGGTTTTTACCGACTTACATCAACTACCACATTTTCAGAAAACCGTAATTACAATCGGTTCATTCGACGGGGTTCACCTCGGTCACCGGCGTATACTCGAACAGGTACGCGCACTGGCGCATGCCTGTGGTAGAGAGAGCATTGTTATTACTTTCGATCCGCACCCGCGCACCGTGCTGCGGCCCGACGAACAGCATTTTAAACTGCTGACGACAACTGCCGAAAAAATTGCCTTGTTGGAATCGTCGGGTATCGACAATGTGGTGGTGGCGCCTTTTTCGCTGGATTTTGCTCAACAGAGCGCCAATAATTACGTAGAAACGTTTTTAGTCAAAAAATTTCAACCTCGCTACATCGTCATCGGGTATGACCATCGTTTCGGCGCCAATCGGGAAGGGGATATTTCCTTTTTGAAAAAATATGAGGCCACTGCGGGTTTTGAAGTAGTGGAAATACCGGCACAGGAAGTGGATGAAATCGCCGTCAGTTCTTCCAAAATCCGCAAGGCACTGGATGCCGGCGATGTGCGTTTAGCCAATCGTTTGCTAGGTCACCCTTTTTCCTTCTCCGGAAAGGTGGTATACGGCAACCAGGTAGGCCGAACCATTTCCTTCCCAACAGCCAATATAGAAATCGCCGATCCGTATAAACTGATACTGCCCCAGGGCATTTATGCGGTGCGTATCGGCAGCACTTTGCCTGCGCCCGACGGACGAACCGGCGCAGGGGCCATGTTGTATATCGGGAATCGCCCGACCATTGAAGGCGGCAGCCGGCAGCAAACCATTGAAGTCAATATCCTGGATTTCGACGGTGATTTGTACGGACAACACTTGTCGGTAGATGTGCTGGACTTCATCCGTCACGATAAAAAACTCGATAGCCTGGAGGCGCTTCAGGCACAAA
>JAYSZC010000559.1:0-1559 GCA_043738235.1 Lewinellaceae bacterium
TGTAGGCTTTTTTTACGGTTTAATTAAAAAATGGCATATTCGCACTGAAAATTGAAACACTATGCCCGAACCAATAACCCAACCCATTCGTATTGCTCTGGTGGATGACCAGGAATTATTTATCGAAAGCCTGAATGCCCTGCTAAGCAATGTTCGAGATATCGTAGAAGTCGTGTGGAGTGCGCGTAGCGGCGAAGAGGCACTGGAGCGCAGCCGTGACGAAGCGCCGGATGTCATGCTTTTAGACTATTTTTTTCGGGGAAAAACGCTGGACGGCGGAGAAACCTGCCGCATGATTCGCGAACAGTTTCCCTCCATCGGTGTACTCATGTTGAGCGTCAGTTGCGATATGTCTGTGATCCGCGAGTCGCTGCAAAAAGGCGCCTTGGGTTACGTTTCCAAAGAAATCAGCAAAAATGAATTGATCCAGGCCATTCAGCATGTGGCAAACGGACATTATTACCTCGACCGGACGGCGCTGCATGAGATGATTCAGGCTGTGGTGCAGCCTTCTCCAAAGCAACCTAAATCAGTACTGACTCCCCGCGAGGTAGAGGTGGCGAGGTTGTATGCCAAAGGCCCGGCCATTCGCGAAATCAGCACAGCACTTTTTATCAGTGAGGACACCGTAGAAAGCCATATCAAAAATATCAGGGCCAAAACAGGCGCTTCCAGCCGTTATGAAGTGGGCGAGTTTCTCAAGCAACATGATCTATGGATCGAGTAGCTTCCAGCGGCACTTCTATGTTGATAAAGGTACCCCGGCCGGGCTTGGACTCCAGGTGAAAAGTGCCGCGCAGCACCTCTACCCGGGTACGGACATTGGCTAATCCGATGCCTTCCGATTGTCCATTGTCTGCGGGGTCGAAACCTTTGCCATCATCCTCCACCGTAATCAGCAGGTTTCCCCGGTCTTCCAGCAATTGTACGTTGACCTGCTTCGCCTGGGCGTGTTTGAGCGTATTGCCCAGCAATTCCTGCATGATACGGTACAGGTGTATTTTGGCCAATCCGCTCACCTCCTCCGGTCGGAACTGGGTGTATAACTGTATATCCAGACGCGGTTGCGCCTGCCTGCAACGCATCACCAGGTCTTCCAGCGCTACTTGTAGGTCGGTTTTTTCCAGCGCTTTCGACATGAGATCGTGCGAAATGCCGCGTACTTCCCGGTACGTTTGTTCAATATCGTCGGTGATATCCGCCAGTCTGGCCGATAACTCGGGTTGATCGGTCAGGGTTTCGCGCAGGGAATCCAATTGCATATTGACAGCGGCCAGGTGTACGCAGGCGCCGTCGTGCAGGTCGCGGGCGATGCGGCGGCGTTCGTTTTCCACGCCGAGAATCAGCGCATTCAACCCTTCTTCCCTGGCTTTCGCTATTTTTAGTTGCGCCCGCTGGTCTTTTTCAAACAAACGGATGTATTTCCGCATGGAAAAATTGAATACCAGCAGTATTTCAAAAAAGAAAGCAGCCATAACAGGAACTGGTATGTAAAAAGTCTGGGTGGTGAAAATCAGCTTGTTTTCATACAGGTAATCGGGCGACAGGTCTAATAAGTT
>JAYSZC010000560.1:0-10012 GCA_043738235.1 Lewinellaceae bacterium
CCTGCGGGATTACAATATTTTCATTCCTTGCGGATTACACAACTTCAGGTTGCGTATGCGCGGAAGAATAAAACCCTAATTCTGTATACTGTCTACTGAAAATCAATTTCTTAAAAGAATAAAAACAGAATTAACTTCACCTGTCGGGCAAAATATTCATCATTCATCATTCATCATTCATCATTCATCATTCATCGTTCATCGTTCATCATTCATCGTTCATCGTTCATCATTCCTCATTCCTGATCTGCAAACTCCTCCACCTTCCCCTGCGACCACACATAATATGCGCCCTGTCGCACCACTTTGGCGTCGGCGGGTAAAGGCGTTTCAGTCGTGAACGCTGTAAATCCGTTTTCAGAACCCTGGGTCAGTACTTTGACCGGCTTGAAAAAAGCATCTCCATTTTGTTCGCGGTCGAATAGGAGAATGTACTCTTCCAGTCCTTCCCGGACAATCGCATCGCCTGGTAATACGGGCATGGGCGCTGCGGCGTCGAGCGCCAGGCGGGCGTCGCAATAAGCGCCGTCCACCAGATTCCATCCGGCGCTGTTGTCGATGCGGGCATGCGCGCGCAGCGCATTCTTCTGCGGATCGAGTACCCGGTCGATGCTGAAAATGGTGGCTTTCAGGGTTTTACCTGTTGCGCCGGGAAAGGAAATGTCCACTTTCTGGCCTGTTTTTATTTTCAGAACGTCCTTTTCAAAAACAAATAAATCGGCGTGCAGGGCTGTAAAATCAGCCATCTCGCAGATAGACGTTCCGGCCTGCACGGCGCTGCCGCTGCTCAGGTGAACAGCCGTCACGACACCGTTCATCGGGGCTGTGATGCGCAGTTCCGAACGCACATTTTCGGTCGTCAGTTGTTCAGGATCGATGCCGTATAATTTGAGTTTGGCCGCCAGCATCTGGCTGGTCGTAGTAGCAGCGTTCAGGTCAGCCTTTGCTTTCTGCACGTTTTTGGCAGCTGTGGCATTATCCTCCCGCAGTGCATTGAAACGGGTGTATTCCGCTTGAAGAAAATGAATGCGGTCGCGCGTTTCGAGGTATTCCTGTTGCAGATCGATCAAATCCGGTTTGCGCAGCGTGGCGATCAACTCGCCTTTGCGCAGCGACTGATTGAGCCGGACGCGCAGTTGGGTAATAAAACCATCGGCGGAAGCGCTGACGACGGCCTTGTTTTCAGGCTGGATGCGCAATTCGCCGGTCAGCGGCAAGACGGCATTGATCGACTTTTGCTCCACAGCGCCCCAGGAAACGCCTGCGCGTTTGATCTGTTCCGCGCTGAGATGGATCAGCCCTTGAATATGCGGCGCTTCTGCGGTGCCTTCCGGTTCCGGGGTTTTGCTTTTACAGGACGTAAGCAGCAGGAGTACTGTGGAGAGAAAAATGAGGGTATATTTCATGGTGTGAATTGTGAGTAGTGAGTTGTGAGTTGTGAGTCGTGAGTGGCATCCAGGTAGAAGAATATACTCGATGTTAAGGGTGTTCCCAGTATTCTTCTACCAGGATGCCACTCACGATTCACAACTCACGATTCACCTTAAAAAAGCATTTCAATTTCCAGAATTGTCCGGTTTAGCATGTGCAAATTATCCAGGTATTCCATTTCGATGCGCAGGGCGCGTTCGGCAGATTGTACCCATTCAGTGAAATCCGACTCGCCGGCTGCATAGCGTTGAAAAGCGCTGCGGCGCAGTTCTGCAGCCAGCATTTTACCTTCATTTTCGTAGTATTCCAGCAGTATTTCGTATTTCTCCACTTCGTGCAGCAGGTGCGCTAGTTCCATTTGCTGGCTGCGCATGGTGGCCTCCAATTGTGCGCGGGCCGCTTCGGCGGAGGCCATTGAAGCGGAAGCGCGGGCGCGCAGGTTTTGCTGTACCAGTGGTAGCCGCAAGCCGACGGCGTAGCCCGGATACAAGGCGCCGTTTCCCAGGTATTGCACATTCAATCCCGCCGTTATCAGTGGCGTCCGACGTGCTTTTTCCACAGCGGTGAATGCATCGGACAAGGCGACTTTTCCGGCATCTACCCTGGCAAAAGCACCTTCGTGGATGCGAGCCGTATCAGCCATACTAAACGTGCGACGGCTGAAAGGAGCGATCATCGGCGTCAGGGCTTCGTTTTCACCCAGAAACTGGGCAAGCACCTCCCGGTCGAAGGTGGTTTCATGTCCGATCGTCTCCAATTCCAGGCGGATCCGGGCGGCCTGGTCTCGGGCAGCCATGCGCTCGTCCGATGCCACTTCGCCGTTGCGGAAGCGGCTTTCTGCAATCAGGGCGGTTTGCCGGTACAAACTGTCGAGCATTAGAAGCCGGTTGCGCTTTTCGTCGAGGTAACTCAAATGCTGAAAAATATCACGCACTTTCCGGCTCAACTGGTGCTGCACCAGGTTGCGTTCCGCTTCGTGCAGCCTGGATTGCTGCTCGTACCAACCGCGATTGGCCCGCGTCTGACGGGCTGCGGGAAAAGTCTGCGTAACCCCGAATGTCGAGGTGCCGAACATGCCCAGATCAGGGTCTGCCGCGATGTTGTGGTATACCTCTGCGGACTCCCAGCTACGGGCCGCGCCACTGCGCAACAGCTGCGCGCTGCGGATATCGGCATTGGAAGACAACACTGCCGGGTGCCGCTCCAGCACAATTTGCAGGGCCTCCGCTTCCGTGATGATTTTTTGCCCGGATAAGGCGGCGGGCAGGCACATCAGGCATATCAAAGACTTGTACCAAAGCCCTTTTATATGTGTGCCGTATGTTTGAAATAAAGTCATTTTTTTATAAGTTTGCAGAAAAAAAGTAAGTAAATGACAGCTGTTACCGATAATCCTAAACGCTACTCCATCGAGGAATACCTGGAACTGGAGGAGCGTGCACGTCACAAACTACTTGCTGTCCTTAAAAAACATGGCATACAACACGGGTAACACGATCAGCGTCAGTAGCGTACTCGTCACCAAACCGCCGATGACCACTGTGGCCAAAGGTTGCTGCACCTCTGCCCCGGCGCCTGTAGACAATGCCATCGGCAAAAAACCCAGCGACGCCACCGCCGCCGTCATTAGCACCGGTCGCAGGCGAACGGAAGCGCCCAGCATGATGCGCTCGTACACCTGCTTACGGCCTTCTTTTCCCAATTCGTTGAAATAGGCGATCAGTACGATACCGTTGAGCACCGCCACCCCGAACAGGGCAATAAAACCGACCCCTGCCGAAATAGAAAAAGGCATATCGCGCAACCAGAGTGCAAATACGCCGCCAATGGCCGACATAGGTATCGCCGAAAAAATCAACAGGCTCTCTTTCAGGGAGTTAAAGGCAAAATAGAGCAGGATCAGGATCAAAGCCAGCGCCAGGGGAACAGCAACGGAAAGCCGGGCTTTGGCCGCCTGCAGGTTTTCAAACTGCCCGCCGTAAGTGACCACATAACCCGGTGGCAGTTTCATTTTTTCAGACAGGATGTGTTGAATATCCACGATCGCGCTTTCCACGTCGCGGCCCCTGACATTGGCGCCCACCACAATGCGGCGCTGGGCATTGTCGCGGCTGATCTGGGCCGCTCCAAGGCGGTATTCCACCGTGGCTACCTCGCGGAGCGGAACGAATACGCCGTCTGCCGTTGTCACCGGCAGGTTTTGAACGTCGCTCAGATCGCGGCGTTGCGGCCCTGCATTATCCAGGCGCAACACCAGGTCGAAACGCCGACCCTCATCAAAAATGGTGCCTGCTACCGCGCCGGCAAATGCCGTTCGCAGGGCGTTGTTGACATCCTTTACCTGCAAGCCATGCCGCGCAAGCCGCTGATAATCATACACAACTGCAATTTGTGGCAATCCTTCCACCTGTTCCACTTTCAGATCGACCACGCCGTTTACATCGCGGATCAGGCGACTGAGTTGTTCGCCGGCAACTGCCAGCGAATCCATGTTGGGGCCGAATATTTTCACCGCAATATCCGAGCGCACGCCGGTCATCATTTCGTCGAAACGCATTTTGATCGGCTGGGTAAATTCAAAAGCCATACCCGGCACTTCCCGCACTTTTTCCGAAATCATTTCCACTAATTCATTTTTGGAGTGCGCGCGCGTCCACTTCGATTTATCCTTTAATAAAATCAGGTTATCGGCGATTTCCGGCGCCATCGGGTCGGTGGGAATTTCTGCGGTGCCGATTTTGGAAATAACCTGCTCCACTTCATCGGGAAAATTTTCCAGGATCACCTTTTGCGCCAAATCGTGGCTCGCAATGGTTTGGGTCAGGGAAGTACCCGGTTTGCAAAAACCATGCATCATAATATCGCCCTCATCGAGCGTAGGCAGGAATTCGCCGCCGAGGCGCATAAACACCACCAGGGCAAGTCCGAAAAAACCCAGTGTCAAACCCAAAACCAGCCGCGGCGCCTGCAGGGCCAATTTTAATACCGGTGTATATAAATGCTGAATACGGGCAATCAAACGATCCGCAAAAGTGAGCCGCAGGTTGATTTTGCGGTTTAAAAACAACGCGGAGACGACCGGAACATAGGTCAACGACAAGATCAAAGCCCCTATTAAAGCATAGGATACCGTCAGGGCCATCGGGCGAAACATCTTGCCCTCGATGCCTTCCAGCGATAAAATGGGCAGGTACACAATGAGAATAATAAACACGCCGCATGCCCAGCACCAGCAGCCCGATCAGGGGTTTATTCTGAAGCGAAAAAGCAATTATTTTTTGAAACATACATTCAAAGGGGAATTCGAGGGCGAATGCGATCTTTCCACACAGGCCGCTATTCAGCAGCGAGTGATCGGCATACAACCTGAAAAAATGAAAGTAGAACCGGCCAAGTGCCGAATAGATAAAATCCCGTGCGGGATTGATGGTAGCATGGCCTTCAGGCCGTCGGGACAACGCCATTTATGGCGCTTCTTAATATTTTGCTGTGTGTAAATGCCCTATACCGACGGCTTTACGCCCCGAAAAACTTCATGAACGCCATAAATGGCGTTGTCCCGACAGCCTGAAGGCTGTGCTACCATTTATGCGACAGCCTGTATCGGTGGGCGAAAAAGGCCAGATGCGTAATCGCCGGAAGGCAAAAGCGCATGGTCTGACGGCAAAGTAGAGCGATTGGAAATATCCGGCGCCAGGGTAAAAGTCACAAACGGCACCGCTTGCGGCAAGGCGGACTCTGCCAAAGCGATATGCGAACAATGCAAGGGCAACTGCGTATGCGCATCATTCTGGTGCCGGTGCTGCACGTTCAGATAATGTTCGCCCAGAAACGCGAGGAAAGACAACTGAGGCGTTTCATCCAAATGTTCCCGATAATGTTCCATCAATGAAGGCATGCGCAACAACTCGGCCAGCATGTTGTGGCCGGTAGCAAATTGCAGGATAAGAATCCATATCAGTATGCGCTTCATGTGACAAAGGTATTAGGATATTGATCTTTTTTATGTGATAAGACAAGAAAAGGCTGTGGGTGAGTGATTTTTACTTCCTCCATAACTTCCAATATCCGAAAACAAGAAGCACCGACAGCAAAAACGTCGCCGCCCACCAGGTTTTCGTCCCCATAAACCTACCCTCCATTTCCATCTCTCTTTCCGCCCCGATGGCTAAAAAACCCGCCCAGAAATACGGCGATTGGGTTGCTGCGCCTACCGCAGGGTCGGCGAGATAGTCTAATTTGGCCTGGCGCAAGGCATCTCCGGTGGGTATTTTTGCTCCCAAATGCGTGTAAAAACGGCTAAACAGCCGGGCCGTACTCCGGTCATTTACCGACCACAGGCTCGACACCACACAGGCCGCACCGCTGGAAGCAAATGCCCGGGCCAGGCTCATCACGCCTTCTCCTTTTTGTTCCTTGCCAAGTCCCGTCTGGCAGGCGCTCAGCACCACCAGATCCGCCTGAATCGGCAGGGTGTAGATATCGGGCAGCAGCAAGGCGTGGTCGTACAATTCGATCCGCGGAATCTCTCCGGCAAACGCGTGCGTGGAAAAATGGAGGATACGAGCCCCGGCAGCGCGTTGCAGCAATTGCTCCACTGTCGCCTGTTGGGCTTTCAGTTCGACCAGATCAAAACGCGCCGGCCGGCCCCACTCTTCTGCGGAGTACTGCAAAGGCGCCAGTCCGCGTTCTCCTTGGCTGAAACCGGGCGCAATGCCCAGTAACATACTGGAAGTCAATGATTTCAGTTCCTCCTGACTACGGAGCGTCGACAGCGACCAGGCGTAAAAAAGGTGTTGTTTTTGCAAAAGATAAGGCGCGGAACGCAGCGTGGCGCCTGCCGGCGCCGGCTCGCTGAGCAAGGCTTCAAAAGGGATGAAATTCAAAAAACCATCGGGTACAATGGTCAGTTTACCGGCAGTGGCGGCTTCCGGCGGCAGTATTTTTCGCCCCAGTTCATAGGCCGTTTGGAAGTAGGCATCCGGGGCGGCGAGTATCGCATTGGCGTTGTCGAAAAAAGCCAGAAAGCGGCCTGTCAGGTCTTGCAGCGCGGGGTTATTGGGCAAACGATGCCAGGCCGGCGCGCGGTCAGGCGCGCACACAAACACGTCGACAAAAGCGTCTGTCACAAAATATTCCAGCAGCAGGCTGTTGGCGGGAATTCCTTGCAGGCTGGAATAATCCCGGATGCCCATTTTTTTCTCGTACAAATGCGGATATGCCTTGCGCAGGTCAAACTCCAGTTTGGCAATCTGGGTGGTGATGTCATCGGCCATCTGCCGCCACTCGTTGATCTGGCTGCTGCCCGATTCTACCAGAATGCGTTTTTCAAAATCGGCGAGGTTGCGGCGCAACAGGCGCAATTGCCCGAACCGGGCGTCGCCGCTCGATTGCTGACGCTGAGCAATATTTTCTTCCAGGGCATCGCGGAGCAGCATATCCTTACTTCTTTCAGCAATGGCGAAACCGCGCAGGATCAGCGCAGGTTTGTTCGTTTGTTCGTACAGGGCATGGGCAACCCGCATAGCGGCTTCCTCCCGGACGCGGGCATTGTGCTGGAGATCCAGTTTGGAAGAACGGTACCTGAATACATCGCGCAACCGCATTTCCGCCTGCCAGGCGAGGTCGTGGCACGACAAAGCAACGTACAGCCACTCGATGCCGCTGTTCTTGTGATACCAGCGCTCGGCGGCTTCGGCTTTTACCGCCAGGGCTTCAAAAATGACATTCTCTTCGTACAAATCGCGGCTTGCGGGGCTTTCATTCGGTCTTTCAGGCTTAAAATTGGGAATGACCACGTGCAGCGCCGCATTGGCCGCCTCCATAGCCTGGTAGGGTTTGCCGCGCAGGAGCGCCAGTTGAGCGCGTGCAATTTCAATTTTCCCACGGTCGCGGGGCGGCAGCCCTGCATCCTGTTTTTGCGCCAGGGCAAGCAGTTGTTCGGCTTCCCCGTAGCGGCCGGCGGCTGTGGCGGCCTCTCCTGCGGTGCGGTAGGCGCGCACCAGATACTCGACGCTTTGTGGATTGGAGGCCGCTGCCCGGCGCAGCAACACCAGCGATTCGGAGGCTGTTCGGGAAGCAAGCGCGGCCTGCCCCTGATCTAATTGTACCTGCGCAAGTCCGGCCAGCAGCAAACCCCGCCGCGCATCAGATAACTGTTTGAGCGCCAGACCTTTCCGAAAATACGTTTCCGCCGAGGGATAATCGCCGCTGTTCCAGTAAGCCGTTCCGATATTGTTGTACAGGCCGGACAATACCTCGTCGTCAGCGCCGGTGAGCAGGGCTTTTTGAAATACCGCCAGCGCTTTTTCATTGTCGCCCAGGCGGGTGTAGTTGTTGCCCAGGGCTTTGTAAACACTTTCTGTGGCGTCAAAATCGGCATACCGGTACCGCTCGAACAAAGCCGCCGCCGATTCACCCGCCAAAGCAGCCGATACCAGCAGGCCCCGTTTCAGGTAATAATCCGCCTGATAGGTGTACAGGTATAAAAACGGTTCGGCTTCCTCCGGGTTGCGGGGTTGACGCCATTGTTCTTTGAAAGATTGCTCGATCCGGCGCAGCGCCTCGGCCGGCTCATCGGAAAAAAACTTCTGTATCCGGTATTGCACCCAACCCCAAAGGGCCAGGCTGTCGGCCTGGCGGGCTGTTTTGGATTTTTCCAGCGCAAAAAACAGGAAACTATCGCGTTTCTCCTGTTCGTAGTATCGTTTGATCTGGGCGTCGTAGCGGTGGAGCTCGGCGGAGGTTTGGGCGTGGAGGGGGTGGACTGCGGCGGTGAGGAGCAGGGAGAAGAGGTGGTAGCGCAGTATGGGCGATAGTCGCAAAGTAATGGGTTTTGCGGGGTAATATAGGGAGAAATTGGTTTGGGATAATTGAGAAAATTGTTGTGTACCCACAAGAAGCGCGTCGAATCTTAAATTAGACATATTGCACCATTTAGGTTTCCAATCATACTTATGCAGGCGCTATGGGCTTCACCCGGCGCGCAACTGCCTCCCATATAGCCCGCGTCAAGATGTTCATGTCGGGGCGTAGTTTTTCCAAGTATAATTCTACTTGACCTCCAGGCTTCGCCCCGGCTAAATAAGCCGTGTGAAGCGTCGCTTCTAAGATGACCTTCTGGGCCGGCTCTGGAAAAATTTGCCTAGCTTCTTCGACGATGTCGCAGAGGAGAGTTTCAGAGATTCTACTAACTATTAATTCAACAAAAAAAGCAGTGAGCAGCGGCGGAATTTCCTCGGCAGAAACCTCTCGAGGAAGGCGATGAAGAATACGATTGGCAAGGGCGAAAGCAGTAGCAATACCACTGGTTTTTTCTAAATGATGAATCCCCCCGCCCCATTGCCCAAAGGCCTTAGGAGATTTTTGGCTTTTGTTTTTCCAGAAAGACCACGCAATCTCATCTTGATTGAGAAGATGATGATTGATAGAAACTTGACCTAAGTTCCAATTTTGTTTAGTCATATCGTTCATTTCTTCTCGAATTAAAAGAGCTTTATGGTGGTTTTCTATTGCTTCTGTATAGCAACTAAGTGCTTGAAGGTTTAAACTAATCCCTTCAAAACCGAATGCTTCTCTATCCTTATTTCCTTGTTGTTGTCTTATTGAAAGCGCTTTCTTATGTTGCTCCACAGCTTCGATATGGCGTTCAAGCGACAATAAACTCCGAGCGATCGCTTCTAAACTTAATGCTTGTGTTTCAATATCGCCTTCCTCATGTCCAATAGCAAATACTTTTTGGAAACATTCAATCCCCAATTCAAATGATTTAGTTTCAAATAAGGCAAGTCCTTTAAGCATCAAAATACTAGCATTTACTTCTCCGTTTGGCTTTGCAAGCAAACCTTCACAATATCTCAAACAATCGTTCCACTTTTTACTTTTAAAAATCTCTAATGCAACTTCTTCAAATGAAGAGTCTGTAATTCCTCCTGCCTCTAATAATTCCTCTACATTTTGATCATGTGAATAAGTTCCTTTTGTCATCCCCTTCTTCCGCATCCACACTCTCAGCAAATCCTCTGCATCTGCTGACGGTTCGGCGATCAAGTGATAGAGCGCATGGCGATGCAGTTCTTCCTCTGAATAAAATACTGCCAGAAAATCTGCCAGCAGCCAGATCGGGGTGTAGCGGGTATCGTGGTACACCTCGCGGCGCATGTAATAGAGTACAAAAACCCGGTCGCTTACGGCATAGCGGAATTCCTTACTATTTGTGCGTTTGGCGCCGACAACATAGCCATTATCTTGTAACCATCGAAAAGCTTTGGAAATGTCGTTTTGACCTGCACCCAATTGGGCAGCCAGTTCACTTTGGGAGAGGTTTTCACCCAGGCGAATGAGCGCATCGAAAAGCGCCAGACTATTGGAAGGGATATCTTTTACCAAATCCTGGTAATAAGGCGTCAATTCATCTACCAGGCCATAGAGTGTACGCGCTGTACTGACCACGTTTTCACTAAGTAAAAGATTCGTCAGCATCACGGCCATACGCGGGCTGCCGCCGGTGTATTGGCTGATAGCGCGGAGTTTAGCCTCCTTGAAGCGGATTTCAGCGTCGGTCCAGCTGCGGCCGGTGCGT
>JAYSZC010000561.1:0-3782 GCA_043738235.1 Lewinellaceae bacterium
CAAGGCCCAAAAGCCAAAATCATCACAGTCGCCAAGCGGGACGTTTCTCACTTCTCACCTCTCACCTCTCACCCTTCCACCCTTCTCACCCTACCCGTCACCAGCGCATCCAGAATATGGAATACAATCGGCGGTTTATGCGCTTGCCAGCGAATATCATTGTAATCTTCCCCGAAATGCACGTAATGTTGTAGCCGGGCGTCGTGCATTTCTTCTTCCACGTGCTGCCGCGTATTGATAATCGCTATCCAGCCGCCTTCTTCATGCACCTCTTCCGCCCATTCGGCGTAATAGTCGTCGTCGGGCGAGGCGTGGAAATTGAGTACATTATCACAGAAAATCACGAATTTTGTGATGCTTTTTTTGTAAAGCGGATCAACGACGCGGTGTTTAAGGAACATAATGTCGTTGTGCAGCGTGTCGTTCCATTCACCGATGAGTTCGATCAGCGCATAACCTTCGATATAGTCGGCAAACAGGATTTTTCCATATAAAGTGGTGGAGCCGAAAGCGTCCCACTGCGGATGTATATAAAAATTGTAGAGTTTGTGCGTGTATTGGAATTCATTGTAATGCCTGCCGAAAAAAGGGGAGTTTTTATCCTCTTCAGCCGTGTACAGGTCGCGCCAGCGAAAATATGGTTCAATATTATGCATAATGAAGAAGGTCAATTTGAACACGCTCCGGCAAACTTTGGTAAAGGTACCGTTTTCGTAAAAACATTGGAACAAGACATTTATAAAATCGTTGTGACCGGGCCTGAATCTTCCGGGAAAACCTTGCTGGCAAGCGATCTGGCAGCGGCCCTGCAACTGCGCTGGACGCCCGAATTCGCACGTTACTATGTGGCGCATCTGGGCAGGCCTTATATGCATGAAGATTTAAAAACGATTTACCGGGGACAACAATCCTGGGAAAACTGGCAGCTGGAAAAAGTAAAAAACGATATGGAGGCGCCCTACTCCACCATGCCGGCCCTGGTTTGCGACACCGACTGGACGGTCGTTCGTATTTGGGAAAAATATGTATTTAAATCGCCTTCCATCCTGCCCGTTACCGACTGGGAACAAGCCGAACATACCTTATACCTGCTTTGCAGCCCCGATTTCCCTTGGCAACCTGATCCGCTGCGCGAACACCCGGAGGAACGCCGGCAATTATTCGAAATGTATCAGGAACTGCTGCTCGAACGGAACCTGCCGCATTTGATACTTCAGGGAGGCCATGCAAGCCGATTAGAAACTGCAATCGCAGAAGTCCGAAAATTTTCCGCACCTTTGCACCCTTAACTCATTGGGGTGCCGGAATGATCCGGCTGAGATTACACCCATCGAACTTGTCCGGGTAATTCTGGGTAAGGAATGAAGCGGGTAGTGGCATCACTACACCTACGAAGCCCCTTCGGATGGTGGATGTTTCACTCAATATGTTCTTTTTCAATGGTTTACAACCAGTTTTTTCATTTTGTTTGCCTGCGGTACGGCATACTTTTTTCAGCCCTGCTGCTTTCCTTTTCTCTTCATGCTCAACACATTCTGCCGGATACCATTGCGTTGAAAACCGTGGTGATCCAGTCGACCCGCGCCGCTGCTAATCACCCGGCGCCGCACAACAATTTTTCGGCAGAGCAGATCGCTCCATCTTACCAGGCACAGGACATTCCGATGTTGTTAAGCAGTGTGCCGTCTCTTGTGGAAAACTCGGATGCCGGTGCGGGAGTGGGCTACACCGGCCTTCGTATCCGGGGCAGCGATCCGACGCGGGTAAATGTAACGGTGAACGGCGTCCCTTTCAACGACGCGGAAAGCCAGGGCGTTTTTTGGGTAAATATGCCCGATCTGGCAGCCTCTGCGGCGGAAATTCAGGTACAACGCGGGGTTGGTACCAGTTCCAACGGCGCCGGCGCATTCGGCGCCACGGTGAATATCGACCTGTCAAAAGTAGTCCCCGATCCTTTTGCAATGGTTAGCAATACCTTCGGTTCTTTTGCCACGAGGAAGCACTCGGCCTACCTCGGCACGGGGCTTATCGGCGGAAAAGTGGCTTTTACAGGCCGCATTTCCACCATTCAGTCAGATGGGTATGTTGACCGGGCAAGTTCCGATCTGAATTCGTTTCACCTGACCGGGGCTTATATTGACGATAAACAGTCGTTCCAGGCGCATATCTTGTCGGGCCATGAACGCACTTACCAGGCCTGGTACGGCTTGCCTGCGCAGTTCCTGGATACCTTGCGCACCTATAATCCGGCGGGAACCGAACGGGCCGGCGACCCTTACCCTGACGAGGTGGACGATTATACCCAAAGGCATTTTCTGGCGCATTACACATACAAATTCCAAAATGCCTGGAGTCTGCAACTGAACGGCCACTACACCCGCGGTTTCGGTTTTTACGAGCAATATAAAGCCGCTGAAACCGCAGACGACTATGGTCTCTCCAGTTGGGCGCTTTCGGGCGACAGCAGCATCGAAGCATCGGACCTGGTGCGCCGCCGCCGGCTCGACAATCATTTTTACGGCGGCACTTTTGCTCTGCAATGGGAACCGAATGCTTCGTGGAAGTCGGTTATTTTGCTCGGCGGAGCGATCAGTCAATACGACGGCAGGCATTTTGGCGAATTGATCTGGGCGCAAAATGCTCCGGCAGTGCCCAAAGACTTTGTATATTACGATAACAACGCGACCAAAAGCGACGCCAATATTTTCCTGAAATGGGAAAGCAGGCCGACCGCTCGCCTGGCTACTTTTATCGACCTGCAATTGCGGCGGGTCGCTTACCAATTTCTGGGTTTTAACAACGATTTGGAAAATGTAAGCCAACATGCCGATCTCCTGTTTTTTAACCCAAAAATTGGTACAACGTATTCAATATCAGACAAATGGATGTTGACCGGATTTGCAGGTGTCGCCCACCGCGAACCAAATCGCGACGATTATACACAGTCCTCACCGGACAGCAGACCGCGCGCTGAAAAGATGCTTGACCTGGAAGCGAGTCTGCGCGGAACTGGCAAAAACTGGAGCGTTTCCACCAACCTGTATTTCATGGGATACCGCGATCAATTGGTATTGGATGGTCGCTTGAACGACGTCGGCGCTTACATCCGAACGAATGTGCCGGAGAGCTACCGGGCAGGGCTGGAACTGGAAGCGTCGCTCCGGATCGGACCTTTCTTTGCCTTGAATGGGAATGCTGCATTCAGTCGCAATAAGGTGAAAAATTTCATTGAATACCGCGATAACTGGGACGAAGGCACGCAGGAGCGGATCGAACACCGCAAGACGAACCTTGCTTTTTCGCCCGGCGCTACTGCCCGACTGGAAGCCGCCTGCACCCTTATTCAACAAACCAGGCACGATCTGTCCATTTCGCTTTCAGGCAAATACGTGGGCAAACAATTCCTCGACAATACTTCCAATGAAAATACAACCCTGCCCAAATATTTCTTTTCCGATTTAAGGATCAATTACGACCTGAAAAATGTCCTTGGAAACCGCCTCAGTATGATCCTGTCCGTCAACAACCTGTTTAATAACAAATATGTCGCTAACGGCTGGACATACCGCTACGTTTCTGCCGCTTATAATCCTGTGCAGGATGATCCTTACACCCGTTCGGAAGGGAATAATGTGTACCACCAGGCAGGGTTTTTCCCGCAGGCGGGCAGGTACTGGATGGGAACGGTGGTGGTTAATGTGAGAGGTGAGAGGTGAGAAGTGAGAGGTGAGATGGTGAGAGAGTCCCATTTGGCGACTCGATTATTTTGGCATGGGCTTTTC
>JAYSZC010000562.1:0-1555 GCA_043738235.1 Lewinellaceae bacterium
TTTTCATTCCTCATCCCTCATTCCTCATTCCTCATCCCTCATCCCTCATCCCTATAACCCGACCATATTCTCCGGCCTCACCCAGGCATCGAACTGTTCGGATGTCATGTGTTTAAAATCCAGGTCTTTCAGTTCGTATTCCAGTGCTGATTCTTTGAGTGTAATGCCTTTTTTATGGGCATTTTGTGCAATCGCCGCCGCGTTGTAGTAGCCAATTTTGGGGTTCAGAGCCGTTACCAGCATCAGGGAGTTCTGCACATGTTTGCGGATGTTTTCCTCCAGCGGCTCAATGCCGACAGCGCACTTGTCATTGAAGGATACGCAGGCTTCTCCAATGAGCCGGGCCGAATGCAGGAAATTGTAAATCATCACCGGTTTGAATACGTTCAATTCAAAATGGCCGTTGGAACCGCCGATATTGATGGCTACGTCGTTGCCCATCACCTGCGCCGACACCATCGTGAGGGCTTCGCATTGTGTCGGATTGACTTTGCCCGGCATAATAGATGACCCGGGTTCGTTGTCGGGGATATGAATTTCGCCGATGCCGGAACGCGGGCCGGATGACAACATGCGCACATCGTTCGCGATTTTCATCAGGCTGACGGCCACTGTTTTGAGGGCGCCATGCGCTTCAACGATACCATCGTGGGCTGCCAGCGCTTCAAATTTATTGGGCGCCGTAACAAAAGGAAGCCCGGTAAGCGCTGCGATGTGGCGCGCTACATTTTCAGAATAACCTTTCGGCGTATTGATGCCCGTGCCGACTGCCGTGCCGCCGAGGGCCAGTTCGCTCAGGTGCGCCAGGGTATTGCGAATAGCGCGCAGCCCGTGGTTGAGTTGGGCTACATATCCGCTGAATTCCTGTCCCAGGGTCAGCGGTGTGGCGTCCATAAAGTGTGTGCGCCCGATTTTCACCACCCCCATAAAGGTTTCGGATTTGGCTTTCAGGGTATCGCGCAGTTTTTCGATCCCGGGGATCGTCACTTCCATCAGCATTTTATAAGCGGCAATGTGCATGGCCGTCGGGAACGTATCGTTGCTGGACTGCGATTTATTCACATCGTCGTTGGGGTGAATAAACTTATGTTCGTCGCTCAGTTGGCCGCCTTGCAGCACGTGTGCGCGGTAAGCGATCACCTCGTTGGCGTTCATGTTGCTTTGTGTGCCGGAACCCGTTTGCCACACGACCAGCGGAAACTGATCATCCAGTTGACCGGTGAGTATTTCATCACACACTTTTGCAATCAGCTCGCATTTTTCTTTTGGCAGCACGCCCGCTTCCATATTGGTGATGGCGGCGGCTTTTTTCAGGTAAGCAAATGCGCGAATGATCTCCATTGGCATCCGGTTGGTATCGCGGGCAATTTTGAAGTTCTCGATAGAACGCTGCGTTTGCGCGCCCCAATAAACATGGGCCGGCACCTGCACCTGACCCATGGTATCTTTTTCAATACGAAAATCCATTGTTTGGCTGTTGATTTGAGTGAGTGGACGAGTGATAGTTTGATGGTTTGAAAGGTTTGATGGTTTGGGGTGATAACTTAAGGCCTTG
>JAYSZC010000563.1:0-3773 GCA_043738235.1 Lewinellaceae bacterium
TCAAACCATCAAACTCAAACAAACCCATAGACCTTTTCTCTTCGCACTTATCCGTCATAGCGATGCAAGCCCAGCGACTGAACAAGCGCCATCAGTTTCTCCGCGTATTGTTTATCCGTTGCATAACCGGATTTTTCCAATCCGATCGCCCAGTTCCGATAATCCGTCGGCTCCAGTTGAAAAAGCGAGCGATAGCGTTTTGTTTTTTTCAAAAACTCAGAATGCGCCCGGTAACTGCTCCAGGCATTGCCGTATTTGACAAAAAAATCTTTGTGGGAATCGTCGGAAAAATTAGCGCAATGCCCTCGTTTACATTGTTTTGAAAAACATTTCATGCCAAAATGATTGTTGGTAGCCCGCGATAACCCGCTCTCGCCTGCATTGCTCTCCAGCAAGCCCTGCGCCAGGATGATACTGGCCGGAATGCCGAATTTTCTCATTTCAGCCATAGCAATGGGCGCAAAACGCTCTACATAATCACGGCATTTCAACTGGCGCTCAGTCACTTCTTTTGAAGCGATGGTATGCCGCTTCGCGTACGCCGGGTCGATGGAAAATGTGGTGTTATTCAAGGTTCCAGGCGCCAATTCCACCTGAAATTGCTGTTTTTTCAAACGTTTCTGCGGGTACTGCGCAACCGCCATATCCAGAAAATTAGCCCGTACCGCCTGTGAGGTCGAAACCGTGTTTTCATCGGATAAAGGCCCCAGTACGATAGAAATTTTATCGCACCAAAGCAAATATGCCAATGCGGTGATGACAACCAGTTTCCATAAAACCGGCTCCTGAATCCAATCGCCGGCAGCAGATTCGGTCATGGCCACCCTGCCGCTATTATAAGTGCTGCGGACTTGTTGCAAACGTGCCATATATAAAAAATGGTTAGTGGTAAATAATTTGTGTGGTCGGTGATCGTAAAAAATCCATTGACGCCACAAAGTAAAACATTTTGTATTTTATTTACAACAAATAGTTTTAAAAATATTTCGGGAAGGATTGTTTGCGACAAAATCAATTGCTTCATAGTGTGGACAGGCGCGCTATCTTGCCTCCAAATTGTCCCGTCTATGAAAAAAACGATACCCGCTGTTGCGCTGCTGCTTTGCCTTGGTGCAGGCCTTTTTTATACCTTTAACATGCCTGAAATGCCCGCTGACAGGCAAGCAATACCGGGTGGAGGTGGCAACGAAGAAAACAAGACTTTGCGCCGGGAGTGGGAACGTATGCGATTGGCCGATCCTGAAACCGGACAAATCCCTTTGGGTATTTTTTACCGGGAACGCTTGTTTGCGGCCCAAATGCCAATGGCCGCCCAGGAGCGATCCGGCCCCGACTGGGAATCGCGCGGCCCCTGGAACATCGGCGGGCGCACCCGTGCGCTTGCGGTGGACGTGACCAATGAGAACAGGATCATCGCCGGCGGCGTTTCCGGCGGCATCTGGCTCAGCGAAGACGGCGGCCAGAGTTGGTCGCGGCGCACACCTTTAAATGCACACCCCAGTTGTGTAAGCATCGCGCAGGACACGCGGCCCGGTCACACCGATACCTGGTATTATCTCAGCGGCGAACTGTACGGCAATAGCGCAGGCGCAACCGGAGCATATTATCTGGGCGATGGCGCATTTAAAAGTATCGACGGTGGATTGAACTGGACGCCACTGGGCATAACCGACAATGGCAATCTGGAAGATTTTACGGAATTCTGGCAAGGTTGCTGGCGTATTGCCACCAATCCTGCCGCAGCGCTGGATGAAGTGTATGCAGCCACCTACGGCACCATCTACAGAAGTACGAATGGCGGAAGTTCCTGGTCGGTATCGCTCAATTCTTCTACTTCTTATGCTTCGGACGTGGCGGTTAGCCAGGCAGGCGTATTATATGCGACCATGAGCAGCGATGGTGTAAACGGCGGCTTATGGAGAACCCCAAACGGTGCCGGTTGGGTAAAAATAAACCCGGATACCAGCGCCGGGTTTCCTGCCGTTTTCGACCGTTTTGTTATCGGTATCAATCCGAACAATGAAAATGAAGTGTATTTTTTGGGTACCACGCCAGGCTCCGGGCATTACAATGAATACTTAGATAGCGATGATTGGACCAGTCTGTGGAAATACACCTACCTGAGCGGAAACGGCAGCGGTTCCGGAGGCCAATGGGAAAACCTTTCAACGAATCTGCCCAATATCGGTACTGAATTCGACCGTTTTGCAGCACAGGGAGGTTACGATTTAGTAGTAAAAGTACAACCCGGCACCAACCATGTTTTTGTGGGCGGCACGAACCTGTACCGTTCCACAGACGGGTTTTCCAGCCCCGACAACAGTACGCATATCGGCGGTTACAAACCGGGCACTTACCTGCCTTTCTTCGAAATTTACCCCAACCACCACCCCGACCAACACGATTTGCTATTCCTGCCTTCCGACCCGAATGTGATGCTGACAGGCAGCGACGGGGGGATACACCGTACGGACGACGCCAGTGCGCCCGACGTCGTTTGGACATCGTTGAACAACGGCTACCGCACCACCCAGTGCTACACCGTTATTATCGACAAAAATGCGCCAAACGACCCAACCATTATTACCGGTCTGCAGGACAATGGAAATTTCTTCGGCAACAGCGACGACCCGACGGCAATCTGGAAACAAACCGTCAACGGAGACGGCTCGTACGGGGCCATTGGACCGGACAAATCTTTTTACATTCTTTCCATCCAACAGGGCCGGGTAGCCAAAGCAGCGATTGATGATGCTGGAAATGTAACGGCCTTCCGGCGCATAGACCCGATCGGCCCCAAAAAAGACGACTACTTGTTTATCAATCCGCTGGCCACCGATCCCAATGATCCGGAAGTATTGTACCTGCCCGCACAAAGGCGCCTGTTCCGGCAAAATGCACTGGGCAGCATTCAGTTGACAGGCGAATGGGATTCGATTGCGCAGGGCTGGATGGCCTTCCCCGATACGCTGTTTGCCAGTACCAGCGGCAATCCGAATGTGATCTCGGCTATTGCGGTGTCGCAGGCAAATCCCGCACACCGCGTCTATATCGGTACCAGCAGGCGAAGGTTGTATCGCATCGATAATGCCAATACGGGTACGCCCTCCTGGACGCCCCTGACCAATCCGCCCGTACTCAGTACTGCTTATGTTTCCAGTATTGCCATCGATCCTGAAAATGCAGACCACATCCTGGTCGCTTTTTCCAACTACAATACTTACAGCCTTTTTTACAGCATCAATGCCGGGGAGAGCTGGATAAAAGTGGCGGGGAATCTGGAGTCCGGTATCAGCGGAACAGGAAGCGGCCCATCCGTACGGGCCGTATCTATTTTGCCATTGCCCGATGGCAAACGAAAATATTACTGTGGCACCAGCCTGGGACTTTACAGCGCCGACACGCTGCTGCTACATGTCAGTAATCAACAACCGGGCACCCAATGGGTGCTGGAGGGCGCTGATGTCATCGGGCGCGTGGTAGTGGAAGCCGTCGAAACCCGCACTTCCGATGGCCTGGTGGTTGTCGGAACACATGCCAATGGTCTGTATTCCAGCAATGTTTTGCCTGTTACCGGCAGCAACGAACCACTGAATAACATTCAGGTGCAATGCCGCCCCAACCCGGTGCGCGATGTCGCTACCGTACAAATCACAGGTGTGCAGGCCGGCGGTGCTATCTGGCGTTTATTCGATTTACAGGGAAAATTGCTGCTTCAGAATACCTTACAAGGAAATAACAGCCAGATTGATATGCAGGCGCTTCCGCCGGGG
>JAYSZC010000564.1:0-3772 GCA_043738235.1 Lewinellaceae bacterium
AAACTGAATGTCGCCATGCTAATTTCCCTTTCCTTTTTGTGAATGGTTCTCGCCCGACCATTTAGATTTCTTCCGCCAGTGTGCCAATTGATCTTGAAGATTTTGGATGATCTTTTTATCTTTCGGGGTTTTAACGCCGGGCTTTTTAAGCATCATATCCAATTCTTCCTTCACCTTCTCGGCCTTTTGTTCCGCCACCTCTTTTGCCTTTTGATTGACATGTTTTCCATTCCGTCCACTACTCTTTTTTTCCATCTTGACCCGATTCTCCTGGTTATTCCCCGGATAGGTAGGTGGAACAGAAGTGAGTGAAAATAATACGGTGGCAACGAGCGCCAGCAGAAGTAGAACTCCGGCGAAGATAGGAAAAGTGTTCGAACGGCGAACCGAAGTGCAAACTGCTTCCATTAATGTTGTCTATTGGTTTTGAATGTCGTTACCGGCAGAAAAACGGAACTGGGAGAGAAAGTTGTCCCAATCTCGTTTATTCCGGCTCGGCAGGCAACAAAGGTAGGAAGGACGGCGGGAAGATGCAAGAACCTAATTTTATTTGCATCCGCTACACTTCGACTTAATCGCGGAGTTCCTTCCGTCCCTTCAGGTGTTCCCCTCTGTCCATCCAATTCTGCCCAAGCGCTGCACCTGCCGAGGCAGAAAAATATTTGCCAATTAAACGAAAAAGTCTACATTTGGGAAGATTTATGAATGCTTGATCATCAACACTGATAACCAATAACTAATAACGGATCACTACTATATGGCCAAGTATACGCTTACCATCAACGGTAAAAAAACACAAGTAGAAGCCGAACCCGATACGCCCATGCTCTGGGTGATCCGGGATTATGTGGGGCTGAAAGGCACTAAATTCGGCTGTGGCATGGCGCTTTGTGGGGCTTGTACGATTCACATGGACGGACAACCCGTGCGTTCCTGTCAAACGCCCGTTTCATCCCTGAAACGGAACAGCAAAATCACGACGATCGAGGGCATCGGTGAACCACAACTGCATGCCGTTCAGAAAGCATGGATCGAAGAACAGGTGCCTCAATGCGGCTATTGCCAGTCCGGACAGATCATGTCGGCTGTAGCCCTGCTGAAGTCCACTTCGCAACCCACAGACGAGCAGATCGATACCGCCATGAATGGCCACCTGTGCCGCTGTGGTACGTACGACCGCATCCGCCGGGCCATCCATCGTGCCGCCGAAATGGGAAATGAGAAAACGAAATGACCCAAGTAAAAGGGCAAAATTGCAAAGGGCAAAAAGCAATGTAAATCAATGAATTACAGAAGATTTACTATGAGCTGATTTTGCACATTTACCTAACTTCATCCGAATTTTATTATGCATAAAATATATTCCACCCGTCGTAATTTTCTGAAAACCACCGGTTTAGCCGGTGTGGGACTGATGCTGGGCTTTTCAGGTTTCGGTAAAGACGTCGCTGTTAAAAAACTGACGGCCGGCCCCTTGCTCGACCTCGAGATCAATCCGTTTATCATTATTAAAACGGATGGCAGCATTACGCTCATCAATCCAAGACCCGATATGGGACAGGGATCGACCCAGGCGGCGCCATCGCTCATCGCCGAAGAACTCGAAGTGCGCCTGGAACAGGTAACCCTTATTCAGTCGGACGGCAGGGACAAATACGGTAGTCAGCAGTCCGGCGGAAGCAGTACCGTTCGCGGGTTATGGACGCCCCTTCGCCAGGCGGGCGCCGCTGCCAAAGAAATGATGACGGAGGTGGCCGCCCAACGGTGGAATGCCTCTGTGACCGACTGTTACGCCCGGGAAGGGAAAATCTGGCTGAAAAATTCCGACAAATCTTTTACATACGGCGAATTGGTGGAGGATGCGTCGAAACTCCCCGTACCCCAAAATCCTGTGCTCAAAGACCCGAAAGACTTTAAAATTTTAGGAAAATACAACAAACGGCTCGACGTACCCAGCCGCGTTACGGGACAAGCGGTGTACGGCATCGACATCGACTTGCCGGGCATGGTGTATGCCTGCATCCTGCACGCTCCAATGATACATGGTAAAGTGGTGTCGATCGACGATGCAGCCGCCAAAAAGATACCCGGCGTACTGGAGGTGGTAAAAACACAGCGCCCAATGCCGCACAGGCGTGCTGACGCTGTGGCGGTCATTGCAACCAACTTCTGGGCGGCGCAAAAAGGCCGCAGAGCGCTGAACGTCACCTGGGACAACGGCGATCTGGAAAAAACGCTGACCACCGACGCCTACTTTGCAGCCTGCTATGAAGCCGCCAAAAAGGAAGGCATCAACCACGAAGCAAAAGGAGACTTTAAAGCCACCTATAATACCGCTAAAGATAAACTGGAGGCCATTTACGAAACACCCTTTCTGGCACATGCTCCCATAGAGCCTGAATGTGCGGTGGTGCATGTCCGCGACGACGGCTATGTCGACGTCTGGGCACACGTGCAAGGGCCGGACGGCGCATTGCAGGATGTTTCGAGAATCCTGGACGTTCCGACAGAAAAGATCAAGATCAATGTGCCGTTGCTGGGCGGGTCGTTTGGCCGGAAGGCGTACCACGACTACCTCAATGAGGCTTGTCTGCTGAGCAAAGCGCTGAAAAAACCGGTAAAAGTTTTATGGACGCGCGAAGATGATATCAGCCAGGGGCCATACCGCCCGGGTATGCTTAGCGCCATGCAGGGTTTTGTAAAAAACGGAAAAATTGCCGGCTATCATCATCATGCCATCGGTGAATCCATCCTGGGGCAGGTATTTCAAGGCCTCAGTCCGGATGAAGCCGATCCCTGGCTCTCCGGTGAAATCAACACCGATAACAGCAAGTATAACTTTCCGGTGTCGAAAATTTCCTGGACCAATGTCAAAACCGATATTCCGATTGTTTGGTGGCGGTCCGTGTATGCCTCGAATTTTGGCTGGGGACAGGAGTGTTTTATAGATGAATTGGCCCTGTTGGCCAAAAAAGACCCGCTCGAGGCCCGCCTGGAGATCATCCAGGACGAACGCTACCGGAACGTGTTGAATGTGTTGGCCGCAAAAGCCGGTTATACGGATAAACTCCCAGAAGGGTGGGGCAGAGGCATAGCCGTCTTTGCGTCTTTCGGCAGCATCAGCGCGGCCGCCATCACGGTCTCGAAACAAGGCGCCGGCGTAAAAATTGAAAAAGTAGTATCCGTGATCGATTGCGGCTATTACGTGAACCCCGATAATGTGAAAGCGCAGACGGAGGGCAACATCATCATGGGCATCACCGCTGCTGTGAAAGGAGGTATCACGTTCAGCAACGGCGTTTGCAACCAAAGCAACTTCCACGACTACCACATCATGCGCTTCACCGAGACGCCGAAAATGGACATTCACATCATCGACAGCGGCGCTGCCCCGGGAGGCGTGGGCGAACCGGGTCTTCCGCCCATTGCACCGGCTTTGGGCAATGCCATTTTTGCAGCGACGGGCATTCGGGTGCGGAAACTGCCGGTGGATTTGGATAATCTGGGTTAAAACTGGGGACGCGATTTAAGTAAATGGGCAAAATTGCAAACATGAGCCATCCAGAATTTATGGAATAATTCTATTGGTCAAACGGGTCTACGGGCGGATGAAATCCGCGATCTGCGAAAATTCGGTCAACTCTACGTTGGGAAAATTCGCGAAACTCCGCTGCATTCGTGTCATTCGCGCGACTATTATTCCTACGAGGGACATGTCAGTCCACTCTACGGCGCGATTTCACTCAATTTACCTGGCAGAGCGTAAACGAAT
>JAYSZC010000565.1:0-3768 GCA_043738235.1 Lewinellaceae bacterium
AAATCCGCGAAAATCCGCCCTATCCGCGAAATCCGCGTTGCACATGAAAAAAATCGTTGTTGCGATTACCGGTTCTTCCGGATCCATTTATGCGAAAACCCTGCTGGATACCCTGGCGACCCTTGGCTCGCAGATAGATGCCGTGGGCGTGGTGCTTTCAGACAATGCCAGACTAAATTGGGAATTGGAAATCGGGCCGGTGGACTTAAGTCCCTACCCTTTTCAATTTTACGAAAAAAACGACTTTTTCGCGCCCTTTGCCAGCGGTTCCGCCCAGTATGACACGATGATCGTTTGCCCTTGTTCCATGGGAACCCTGGCGCGTATTGCAACCGGAATCAGCAATGACCTCGTGACCCGTGCCGCAGACGTAGTGCTGAAAGAACGGCGGCGTTTGATCCTCGTCACCCGCGATACGCCGCTCAGTCTGATCCATATTAATAATATGAAAACGGTTACCGAAGCCGGTGGCATCATTTGCCCTGCCAGTCCGTCGTTCTATTCCAAACCTGTTGATTTAGAGGCGATTGCAAGAACTGTTACAGATCGCGTGCTCGACCTGGCAGGTTTGCAGTTAAAAAGTTATCGCTGGGGCGAAACAGAATGATAAATGATAAATGATAAATGATAAATGATAAATGATAAATGATAAATGATAAATGATAAATGATGAATGATGAATGATGAATATTTGGCCTGACAGGTGAAGTAAATTCTGTTTTTTCTTTTAAAATATTGATTTACAACAAATTAGTATTTTTTCATCATTCATCATTCATCATTCATCATTCATCATTCATCATTCATCATTCATCATTCATCATTCATCATTCATCATTCATCATCCCTCATCCCTGAAAATAATGTCTTACTCCAGTCTCCGCGAAGCAGTCAACGATCTCGAACGCAACGGCATGTTACTCCGTATCCGGGAAGAGGTGGATCCGAACCTGGAAATGGCAGAAGTGCACCGGCAGGTATTCGAGCGCCAGGGGCCGGCCATTTTGTTCGAACGCGTCAAAGGAAGCCCATTCCAGGCGGTGAGCAATATTTACGGCACTTTCAAACAAACCGAATGGTTGTTCCGGCACAGCCTCGATCGCGTGAAACGGGTGATTGAACTCAAAAAAGACCCCACTGCCTTGTTGAAAAAACCGTTGCGGTACCTCGCAGCGCCATTTACGGCGCTGTCGGCGCTGCCCATGCGCAGCTGGGGCGGCAGTCCGGTTACATACGGAACTACGACCATCGATCAATTGCCGCAGATCAAAAGTTGGAGCATGGACGGCGGCGCATTTATCACCATGCCGCAGGTGTACACGGAAGATCCCGACCAGCCCGGCCCCATGCATGGCAACCTGGGCATGTACCGCATACAACTTTCCGGCAATCAATACATTCCGAACGAAGAAATCGGCCTGCACTACCAGTTGCACCGGGGCATCGGCGTACACCATACCCGCTACAACGAGTTAAACCAGCCTTTTCATTGCAGCATTTTTGTGGGCGGGCCGCCCAGCCATGCTTTTTCTGCCATTATGCCGCTTCCCGAAGGTCTCAGCGAGCTCACATTCGCCGGGATGCTGGCCGGCCGCAGGTTTCGCTACACGCGCCGCGACGGACATTTCCTGAGCGGAGATGCTGATTTTGTGATTACCGGGGAAATTCTGAAAAATGTAAAAAAACCGGAAGGGCCGTTTGGCGACCACCTCGGCTACTACTCGCTCACGCATGATTTTCCGGTTATGCGGGTATACAAAGTCTACCACCGCAAAAATCCGCTCTGGCATTTCAGCGTCGTCGGTCGCCCGCCGATGGAAGACAGCAGTTTCGGCTGGCTGATCCACGAATTGGTCGCGCCGCTCACGCCGCAGGAATTCCCCGGCCTGAAAGAATTGCACGCCGTCGATGCCGCCGGTGTGCACCCTTTGCTGCTCGCTATCGGGCATGAGCGCTACATGCCTTTCCGCGACCGGGTGCCGGAAGAAATCCTGACCATTGCCAACCGCATCCTGGGCAGCGGGCAGACTTCTTTAGCCAAATTCCTGTTTATCGCCGCAGCCGACGACAACCCGGCGCTGGACACGCACGATATTCCACATTTTTTCCGGCATGTGCTGGAACGCGTGGACTGGAGCCGAGACCTGCATTTCCAGACAAAAACGACCATCGACACGCTGGATTATTCCGGCTCCGGCTGGAATGCGGGTTCCAAAGTAGTGGTGGCTTGCCGTGGCGAGCGCCGCCGTGAATTAAAAGCCGAATTGCCGGAAAATTTCTCGCTGCCGGAAGGATTTGATGCGCCGCATTTTTACCATCCCGGGATTCTCGCCATTCAGGCCCCGCGTTTTGAATACGAACAAACAGCCAGAAAACAGGCGGAGGAACTTTGTCAATGGCTGGAGCGTTTCGACCTGCAACACATCCCATTGATCGTGCTCACGGATGATAGCCGCTTTGCAGCAGCCAGTTTGAACAACTTTGTCTGGGTGACATTTACCCGGGCCAATCCGAGCCACGACCTCTACGGGGTTCAATCATTTTTGGAATTCAAACACTGGGGATGTCGCGGGCCTTTGGTGATCGATGCCCGAAAAAAGCCGCACCATGCACCGGAATTGGAAACAGACCCTTCCATGGTGCAGCGCGCAACGGCTATTTTACAGCGACAGGGGTTTTAAACGTATCGCCGAACAGGGTTCGGCGGTACCGTACAAGATTTATTTTCAAAAAAAATCCGCGCGGATTTGGTTTTCCTATTCAGGTGCTTTTATCTTTGCCCCGCTTCTGACAAGAGGCCCGTTCGTCTAGGGGTTAGGACGCAGGATTTTCATTCCTGTAACACGGGTTCGATTCCCGTACGGGCTACAAAACATCCCTCGTAACTTATTGGTTATGAGGGATTTGTTTTTTTAGGCACAAATAAGACATGGTTATTGTGATGGGTGCTTGAAATGGGGGTCGTTTATGTGAAGAACCCGCGCTGGATGATCCGGGGCGGGTTTTTGTTTGTATCACTTTTTGTTCTCCTGCTCCGGCTCCACCCACTTCTCCGCAAAATACTCCTCCAAAATTAGGTGCTGATGACTTGGACAATCATGATAATTTTTTGAAGCGATTTATTGACTTAAGATAATTTAATGGATCTGACAACGAATCTATATCTTTTTTATATTGCAATTCATGGATTATATTTTGGTTGCATATCTCTATAAATAATTGATTAATTTGAGCACACTTTGATACAATTTCTATCTTTTTTGCGTAAGTTTCAGGATATTTAATTGCATATTCTAATATGGGTTTCACAAGATTTTTTTGAGGGAAATTAATATCGTCAGATGCGATATTGAACATTTCATCATAATATTTTTCCATGATTTCTATTATTTTTTTTGCAAATGCGTCTTTTTTAAAAACTTCATCATGTACCATTGACATAACAAAATTGTCCAATTTTTCAACTTGTGATACATATTCCATCCTTCTTGACACATCTTTCTTAACACTTTCGCGATAGTCTTCGAGCATTTCATTACGCTTTTGGAATATAAAATCAGCACAATCTGACATTTTCCTATATTCTTTAATTATTATATTATCACTGCCGAATGACTCCACATATGATATCATGCTCATTGGATCATCGAACAATCTATTCAATCTGATTGCATTAGTTTGTGAAACTAAAGAAACCTGAGGTAAAATAGCCGGATTTTCATCAACCTTTTCAATTAGTTTATTCCAATAGGAAATTTGGGTATCTGC
>JAYSZC010000566.1:0-9966 GCA_043738235.1 Lewinellaceae bacterium
GACCGCTTCCGAACGCGGCATTTACCGCTATACCGACATCCCTAAAACGGGTGCACCACGCAGTTTTTACGGAAAATTCCACGTTTTTCACCGCAAAGTAAACGGCGTCTGGAAAATCGCCGTCGATTACGACAGCAATGAAGACGTTACGATCGGGGAAGCGGATTTCCGGGCGGGGCTAGCACCGGATGTGTTTATGCGATAGTACTTTTTTGAGTATCTGAAGATTTGGGTATTCGAGTATCAGAGTGACAATCAATCATTTGCACTTAAAAATCGTGATTCTGCCATAGTTATCGGGTAGATTTCAATTCATACAACATGGCAGATTTCATGTTGACGGCGCCGTTCAAACTTTCAAATCTGATCCGGCTAAAGTTTTTAGTGGGAAAAAAAATATCGGTCATGGCCGTCTCGCCGCCGTCCGCAAATAGTTCGCAGGAAGCCACATCAAAAAACAGGTGCATTTTCAGTGTTTTGTCTTTCTTCCACCTGGGTGCGACATGGCGTTTTACCGCAAATTTGTTCGAAAAACTGAGGTCTCCGGAACGGGTCCGGTCGCTGAAAAATTCATTCCTGCCCGCATCGAAGCCAACGCGGTATTCTTCTCCTTTTGCATTGGAAAGCACTATTGTAAAGGTAGATGTTGCGTTATCCGGAAACTCCAATTCCAGCAAAACTTCCATAGAAGAGGGATCAAAGTCGTATTTGGGCGACACAGAAAACGTACCTTCCAATGATTGACTGCTGATGGGAAGCGCATGCTTGCGCAAGTTTTCCAACTCTTTCACGGGTTGCAAAGCGAGGCGGAGACCTGCCGCCGTTTCTCTCAAAACCAGGGCACTGGGGATCGTCATGGCACTCCGCCACGACTGCGTGGGAACCACTGTGGCGTAGTCCCAATTCGACATCCAGCCCATAAACAGCCGTCGCCCCTCCGATTTGGGCACATCGGACCAGGTAACACCCGCGTAGTTATCCCGCCCCCAATCGAGCCAGACGCCCTTACCATTTTGAACCGATCCGGCAAAATCCGGGTCCAGGGTAAAGGTTTTACCATCAAAGTCGCCGACAAAATACTGGGTGCCGGAACCGCCGTTGGCAGCGCCGGGATTCAGGCTAAGCAGCAGTACCCATTTTGCGTGCGCGTCAGGCGGTGACTTCAAGTCACCGCCTGACTTATCCTGTCCTACCGCCATCGGGAAAAAATCAGGACATTCCCAGACACCTCCGCGGGCGCCCCATGCTTTGCCGAAATCACTCAGGTGTTTCCAGTTTTTCAGGTCCGGCGAGCTCCAGAATTTTACATGATCCTGTGCGGCAAATACCATGATCCATTGTTTGGAGTCCTCGTGCCAGATCACTTTCGGGTCGCGGAAATCCCTGATTTTCTGCGTATTAGGCACTACGGGGTTACCGGCGTATTTCGTCCAGGATCGTCCTTTGTCATTGCTGTATGCAAGACTCTGGTACTGAAAATCGCTGCGGCCTGCTTTTTCGCCTTCCATCAGGTGGTGTGTAAAAATAGCGACCAGAGGCGGTTTTCCGTTTTTGCCAAAACCACTGGTATTGTTCCCGTCCACTACTGCGCTGCCTGAAAAGATCATGCCCAGGGAGTCGGGATACAGCGCGATGGGCAAATGCTCCCAATGCACCAGATCCTTGCTCACCGCATGGCCCCAGTGCATAGGCCCCCAAACCGTCGAGTCCGGATAATGTTGATAAAAAAGGTGGTATTCGCCTTCAAAATACACCATGCCGTTGGGGTCGTTCATCCACATTTTCGGCGGGGTGAAATGGAAAAGTGGGCGGTGGGGTTCATCATTTTTAGTTGATATATTTTGGGTAGTGTGGCAGCCAAAAAAGAGCAAGGTGAAACAGAAAATGGTTATTTCTTTTACCATGACAGGTTGAATGTTAAATGCTTTGAGATATCGTTTTTTCAGAAAAACAAGAGCCGCTTGAATGTTTAATGTTTGATAATCTTGGTCGCGCCGGACAGTTTTTTGTCCTGCCAAATCTGCAAAAAAAATACCCCGGCCGGCAGGTCTTTTTGATGGAAAGGAAGGGATATTTTACCTGCTTCTATTACACCGAAAAATTGGGAGCCAACCGTTTCGCCGATAACATTCAGCATTTGCAGCCGCAATTCCCCTGAAACGGGCATATTGATATCCATTACAAATTCTCCTGTAGTTGGGTTGGGATATACTTTTTCAATGACGTTTGTAGAGGAGAATCGGATATTTTCTCCAACGGACAAAGTTGAATCGTGCATGTTTTTCATGGCCCAGATATCAAGGCTTTGGATATTTGCAGTTCCCCCTTGCGTGAATAAATCCAGTTCGACACTTTCTGCATTTTCCGGGTAAATACGGGTAGAAAGCGCTTTTTCTTCATTGATAAAAACCTCGAGCACAGAGCCGTCGAGGAAAATGTGCAGATCGAGCGGCTGCCCTTCTACGGGTTGAAAAAGAGTGCTCACAGTGCCTTTCGGTGTGCTCGGATTGATACTGGAATTGCTGCGTTCGATTTGTAAAATACCCAGCGGCACGTCCCAAAAAATACGGGTGCGCTCAGAATTGTCGGGCGCTTTGGCGATAACCAGACCCACCCTACTGGCAGTGCCGGGGTTAATTTTTGCGCGAATTTCCAGGTGGCGGCCCTGAATATCGGGCAGAAAACCGCTTTGTCCGGCGCTTACCTCCAGGTTGTCAAAATGATGGTTTGAGCTGCGTAATTGATCCAGTTCAGGGAGCGGTTTTTGCAAAAGTGTATTGCCATCCGATGAAAGCGACCAGATGCGGGGCAGGCTCATCAGGTTGGCCCAGCCGTTTTTCTGTTGTTCTGAACCCGGCAAAATATCGGGAATGATACCGATGGCTATAAGTCTACCTTGGGGATCAATCGTGGTGGTCACGCCGAGCAAGTTGTCGCCAGGTTCCAGCAGTTTGGGCAGTTCTGTATCAGTAATAAATTCCTCATTTTCAAAGTTTCCCGTCCAGTATAAGATGCGGGCGGGTATGCCGGGCTGCGGAACCGGTTGAACCGTCAGTACCCGTTTACCATTGAAATTCAGGAACATAGGCACTTCCCAGAATACGCCTGAATTATCCGTCTGCGGAAATCCCTTGTGCATCACATCCAGGTATTGCCAAGATGTGAGGTTTGCCGATTTATAAAGCAAGGTTGCACCGCCGCTGTTGCCCGTGCCCCCCAGTCCGGTCCCGATAATCATGTAATAACTGCCGTTTTCCTCCCAGATATAGGGATCTCGAAAGTCAAATGCGGTGTAGGGTGCGGGTGGTGTGGCAACCACCGGATTGCCTGCAAACTTTTGATATTCCGTTACATCTGTGTTCGATTCGGCCAGGCACATTTGTGCTGTGCTGCCATCCACGCCCGTGTACATGATGTAAGGTGTTCCATTTTTTTTGATGGAGCAGCCCGACCAGCAACCTTCCTGATCGTAACTGGACGGAAATGGGGAAAGTGCAACCGGATGTTCCGTCCAGGTGAGCAAATTGGGGCTGGTTTGATGCCCCCAGTTGAGGCGTCCGAAATATGGACCGTTGCCGTTTTTTTGATAAAAGATGTGGTATAACCCGTTGTGATAAACAAGGCCATGCGGTTCGTTCATCCAATTTGCCGGAGGAATGGCATGAAAAATCGGGCGGTGCAGATCGCCTTCAAACCGGCTTTCCGGAATAGACATATCAGGCGGCAAGGGAGGTGTTTCCGCACCAACTATTGCTGATAATTCGTTTTCCGCAAGCGCCTGGCCAAAAATCTTCAGTTCATCGATCAATCCGCAAAAAAGCCCGGTTTCGTAAAGACCGGTAAGCGGACTATTTTGGTGTTTGCCCAATTTCAGGGTTTGCTGGATATTCCAGTTGATTTCGCCTGGTTGTGTGTTTTGTTCAGCCACCTGGACGCCATTCAGGAATGCCCGAATTTTCCCAGTATTCACCGTCAAGGCAATATGCGACCATTGCCAAAGCGGAATTTTATCAGCAGATATTTTTTGGCTAAAAAAGCCATTGACCGTTGCGCCGATTTCGATCCGTCCAAATTTATCGATACCCAGGTACACGCCGGTATTACCGGAAACATTGGTAAAAATGGCTGCAGAACTGAACGGGAAAACTTCCGGGGCTATCCAGGCCGTAACCGTAATTTGGTCGGTGGGCAAGGTTGCTGACAAACTTCCTTCCACCCAGGTAGCGTAGCCGTTGAAACGCAGCGCATGATTGGAGACGCCCGGTTTATGCTCGCTTTCTTGTTTGGGATATTCGTTTTTCACATCAAATACCTGCCCGCTTATTTGCTCCTGGGTCGTCAGGCCTGAAATTTCATCGAACGGCCAATGCGCGATGGGCTGCTGTGATAAAAGGCATACAATCGTTCCAAAAAGTAACGCGAGGGAAAAGGATAATTTCAGCATGTTTATTGAATTAAAAACAAGAGGAGGGTGTCTCGTAAGGATCAAAATCGAAAATGGCACAAATTTTTGTTTCGTTTTCGCTACCAGAAACTTTCCAGGTTTTAAAACCTGGAAAGTTTAGCACTCGATAAAAAATAAAATTCGGTTCACTTTTTTAACCGGGTCTTATGAGACACCCACATCTCATTCCATGAATGAGAACTGATTAATTATTATTCAAAATCACTTTCCCGGTCCCTAATTTATCGCCCGCAGTAATACGATAGAAATACACGCCGTCGGGCTGATTGGCAGTCTGCCATTGCAAGGATTGTGTACCGGCAGGCAGCATTTTATTTTGCATGATAACAGCTACCGTACGTCCGGAAATATCCGTAATTTCAATCGTCACATCTGTACTTTTCTCCAAGGAAAATGCAATATTCAGCAGTTCATTGGCCGGATTTGGATAAACAATAACCGGTAAATTTACCTGTGCAGGTTCAAATAAACCTGTAGTGCAGCCGCTTCGCAGGTAGTTCAACATATTGCTCGTAAAAAGTTGAAGCGTCGGCGCGTCTTCATTGGCGCCGCCGTCCAGGTACCAGTCGTAAGCTCCGGCGCCAACAACCAACACATCACCTGTACAAGGGTCGGACTGTCCGGGAAACTCTGCTACGGAAATGATGACCTGGAAATTGGCATCCCATTCTGTTGTACCCAGATAAACGCCGTCGAAACGTTCCGCAGGCGGAATATTCGGGTCGAAATCAGGTGTGATATTCCACCACGAAAGCAGGTCTTCCCGCAAACCATTTTGAGAATACAGTGTGGTAAATGGAACGGGGAGATTGGCAAAAATCGGGTGCTCAGGGTTTTTCGCCCGGATACCCCAGTGATCCGGGTTCGTAAATGGTGTGACTGCCTTGGCTACCTGATTGGGGCCTTTTGTAGTTACATCCAGGTTTTTCACATACTGCGTTGCCGAACCCGTGAGCAAAATACCACCGCCGTTGTTGCGGAAGGTTTTCATCATGATTTCGGTATTAGGGTTGTCGAATAAAAGCGGCAAATCGACAAATTTGTCGTAATGCCACCAGATGGCTTTAAAATCATTGAGCAAGGCAGGCTCGAGCACCAAATCAACCACATTGAAATAAACAGCATTGGTACCGAGGGTCGAAATCGCCCATTGGTAGGCCGCTTTTTCATCCGGATCGAGGTCATCGATGCTGGATTCAGTACCAACCAGCGCAATTTTACCACTGACGGGAGCGGATTCGACAAAGGCATCAAAAATGACATCACCGACACTTTCAACAAACGAGGAAGACAAATCCAGAAACTCAGATGCCGGGATTCGGATAGTAAAATCGGTGATATCTTCGTCATAGTCAGCGGCTGTACCGGAAAGTGTTATGCTCGCGTGTTTGTTGTCAATACCGGTAACAGTTGCCAGGATACCTGCAGGCAGGTTGAGTATTTCCCAGTTGGCCGCTGTCAGCGTTGGTTTAAATGTAGCATTCGCCATTTCGATTTCAATTACTTTACCTGCTTCCTCGCCTTCCTTGATGGATATTCCACCAGAGGCAATCGTTACACTCAAGGACTGTACTTCGTCCACTGTGCGAAGTAATTCAAGCATGTTAGCGGTCAATTGTTCGAGATTTGCCTGTGGACCGGCCTCGTTGATCGGTGCATTGACCCAATTGTAACCAGGAGCAGAAGAAGTAACGACGCCGCCGTCTCCGGCTTTGATGAGTCCGATCACCGGAATATTCGAATCATTTGGATTCCACCAGGGCATACAAGCCAGGGGTTGTCCGGGGTATGCGCCACCCGTCCACCAGCGTATGGCTTCCCGGCCTTGTACACTTGCGCCAACGGTACGGAAACCGCCCCAGTTGGGATCCACCCAGTCGGTCGTTGGCGACAAATTGGCAAAAACCGGGTGCCCATCCAAACCAGCCAAAGGTTTTACCCCCCAGGCCACATCGGGGCCTGCCGGGTCGTTGTTGATGGTCTCTGTGGGCGCTACAGTGGTGGCATTGATCGTTGTTGCATAACCCGTTGCAAAGCCTGAAAGTAACATACCGCCCCCTGCGTGTACGAAAGCGTCGATGTTGGCAGCAGCGCCTACGGCGCTCGCCGGCAAAGCCGGGTCGTCTTCAAAGTGAAACCACAGCACTTCCGTTTCAGTCGGGATACCATTAGCCGCAACATCTGCAAAAGAGCGGTACTGTGCGCCCGAGTAATGACTCAATGCCCAGTTGTAGGCATTTTTTTCGGCAGTTGGCAAATCATTTACCGTAGCGGCGTCGCCCAAAACTATCAGGCTTGCGCCGGGGCGGGTAAAATTCAGGATATTATCCGTGAGTTTTTCCAGGTTTGCCTGCGGCCCTGCTTCATTTGTTATAGCCGGCAGCCACTGGTAGCCCGGCGCACTGGCAAATACAACGGTGCCGAGTTCGTATTTGATGGTTCCCAAAACCGGAATATTCGGATCATTTGCATTCCACCAGGGCATACAAGCCACCGGAGTGCCGGGGAACGTACCGCCGGTCCACCAGCGAATGGCCTCATGGCCTGCATTGGCAGCGCCGATGGTGCGGTAGCCGCCCCAGTTCGGATCAACCCAATCTGTGGTGGGCACAATCCCTTCAAAAAACGGGTGCCCGGCTTGTCCTGTGAGTGGTTTCACCCCCCATGCTACATCGGGGCCGGCGGGTTCGTTGTTGATTGTTTCAGTAGGCGCCACAGCACTCGCTCCGATGTCGAAAATGTATTGTGTGGCAAAAGAAGAAGCAAACAGACCGCCGCCCGATTTGACAAAATTACCGATCGCAGTGGCCGCTCCTGCTGCCGAAGCAGGCATTCCAGGCGCATCTTCCAGGTGAAACCAGATTGTTTTTACGGATGATTCGATACCATTTGCTGTAATGTCAGCAAATGAGCGGTATTGTGCCGCCAGGCCGTATTGCTGTGCCGCCCAACCGTATGCATTTTGTTCGGAAGCAGGCAATTCTGATATGGAGGATACATCACCCACCAACAAAACCTCCGTTTCAGCCTGCAAATAATGGAGCATGTTTGCCGTCAATGCCTGTATGGTAGCCTGTTCCGCTGCTCCATTGATGTCTGCGTTCACCCAGTTGTAGCCGGGCGCCGTACAGGTCAATGCGCGGCCGTTACCGGCAGATAATTCTCCGATAACAGGGATATTCAGGTCGTTCGGATTCCACCATGGCATGCAGGCAATTGGGGTTCCGGGATAGGTACCGCCGGTCCACCACCGCAAGGCTTCGCGTCCGGCTGTAGTAGTCGAGATGGTACGAAATCCGCCCCAGTTGGGGTCTATCCAGTCCGTAGTCGGCGTCAGTCCAGTAAAAATCGGGTGTCCTGCTTGTCCGGTTAGTTAGCGGTTTTACGCCCCAGGCCACATCTGGCCCTGCAGGGTCGTTGTTGATCGTTTCCGAGGGAGCAACTGCAGTTACACCTGCATCTACTACATAACCTGTTGCAAAGCCGGAAGCGAGCAAACCGCCGCCGTTTTGAACAAAAGCGCCTATGGTTGCCGCTGCTGAAGTAGCACCCGTAGGAAGTGCAGGATCGTCTTCAAAGTGAAACCAGATGACCCGCGCCGAAGCAGGCAAGCCCGAAGCGGCAATATCTGAAAAGTTTTTGTAGACAGCGTCGGCTCCGAAATGCGTCAATGCCCAGTTATAGGCTTTTTGTTCTGCGGAAGGCAGGTTTGAGACTGTTGCGCCGGCGCCCACCAGAATAACCTTTTGGGCAGTTGCCGCTTGCCAATTTGCCAAAAGGCAAATGACCGGCAGCAGGCATGATTTGGAAAATTGTACTTTCATGTTGTTAGAAATTTTTGATGTGGATAGCGGGTGAGACAGGTTCGGTTTAAAATCTTCGCCAGACCGGTTTCCCTTGATTTTAATACATCGGATTTTGCACCAACTTGGGATTCAGTGTAATTTCATTTACAGGGATTGGCATTAATTCATGTTTGCCATCCACGAAAGCCCTGCCTTGCGCGCGAATAACCGTTCCGGCTATTCCCCAGCGCACCAGGTCGAACCAGCGGTGGCCTTCAAAGGCGAGTTCCCATTTCCGTTCGTTGTAAATCGCTTCGCGGATTTGCTGTTGCGTAAGCCCTGTGAGTACCGGCATACTTACATTGGGGCGCTGGCGAACCTGATTGATAGCGGCAAGCGCAGCTTCGGTATCACCGGCCTCATTTTGGGCCTCTGCTAAAAGCAGGAGGAAATCGGCATAGCGCATCAGTTTGTAATTCAATTCGCCGTCGTATTGTATAGCAGGCTGCGGTGTTTGCGGGCGGTTATATTTAAATGAGGCAAGCAGTGTAGAACTGATGATATTTACTTTGATGGTAAAATCGCGTCGCGGGTCTTTTTGGCCCGCAGCGTTATTCTGGTAGGAATTGCGCAGCGCAGCAAACGGCTGTGTGTATCCGCGTGGATTGGGTGTATTTTCAAAACTTTCAAGGTCGTAATGCGCGTTGCCTTCGCCGGTGCCCGTTCCTGTTTTACATTGTACCTCAAAAATGCTTTCAGCCCCGTTTTCTTTTGCCGTCGAAAAATTGTCGTTATAGTCGGGGAAAAGACTGTATTCATTGGAATTGACGACTTCCAGGCCGCTTGAAACGGCTTCCGGCCAGCGTTTTTCAAAAACATACAATTTCATTAAAAAGGCCTGTGCGGCGCCTTTGGTTACCCTGCCCGCGTCGCCGGCGGCGTATTGGCTTTTCCGCGGCAGATCGGGAATAGCAGCTTTAAAATCAGATTCTATCAGGGCAACTGTTTCGCTACGGCTGTTGCGCGCCAGGAGCGCCTCTTCCGGGATGAGTACTTTGGTAACGACAGGTACCCCTCCAAAACATTTCATCAGTTCAAAATGATAAAAACCCCTTAAAAACGTCGCTTCTGCGCGGTAACGGGCTTTTAAGGTAGCATCCATGTCCACACCTTCCAGTTTTTCCAACAACAAATTGCAGCGGTAAATACCTATGTAGCATTCGCGCCAGATATTTTGCAGGGTGACTTCGGAGCCGGTCATTGTATTTTGTTCAAAGGCCGAAAAATCACGAGGCGCCGTTCTGCCGCCCACGCATTCATCGCCGCAGTACATTCCGATGGCGTCCAGGCCAAGCCCGTATAATTTGTCCAACTGGGCGGACAAAACGTCATAACAAGCATTCACACCGGCCAATGCTTCGGCCTGGTTGGAATAATAATTGGCCGGAGTCGGGCCGTCTGGCGGAAACGTATCGAGCCAGTCTTTTTTGCAATGGGTATTGGAAAGAACAAGGGCAAAAAGAAGTGCTATTTTCAGAAAATGATGTTTCATTTTTTTAAAAGATAAGGCGCAATCACCCGGGCAACGACACAGTCGCACAGCCCGGTAATGCCGTTAAAAATCTAGGTTCAATCCAAAAATGACGGTTTTGGCCATCGGGTAATCCCAGCCGTATGAGTCGCTTGTTTCCATTGCGACTTCCGGGTCGAAACCCG
>JAYSZC010000567.1:0-1551 GCA_043738235.1 Lewinellaceae bacterium
CAAAAACACCAAACCACACACCACACACCACAAAAATGTATCAGTCGCTTACCCGGAAAGAAAAAACATTGGCCGTCGTCGGACTCGGTTACGTGGGACTCCCTATTGCGCTGGAGTTCGCCCGGCACTTCCGTGTGATTGGTTTCGACATCAATACCGCCCGGGTGGATATGATGCGCCGGGGAGAAGACCCCAGCCGGGAACTGGGTCCCGAAGCATTCCGGGATACCGATATTCTGTTTACCACCGACCCGGAAGACCTGAAAAAAGCGCATTTTTTTGTGGTGGCCGTACCGACCGACATCGACGACCATAAAGTACCCGACCTCACCCCGCTGAAAAAAGCCTCGGTCAGTGTCGGCAAAGCCATCAAACCCGGCGATTATATCGTGTATGAATCGACCGTGTATCCGGGCTGCACGGAAGAGGACTGCCTGCCCATCCTCGAAGAAGAGTCGGGACTGCAGTTTGGCCGCGACTTCAAACTCGGCTACTCGCCCGAACGCATCGTACCCGGCGATAAAACGCGGCCCCTGACCCAAATTCTCAAAATAGTTTCCGGTTCCGACCCGGGCGCTTTGGAGGAAATCGCCTCGGTCTACGGACATATTATCCAGGCCGGCGTGTACAAAGCAAGCAGCATCAAAGTAGCGGAAGCGGCCAAAGTGATCGAAAATACCCAGCGCGACCTGAATATTTCGCTGATGAACGAACTCGCCATCATTTTCGACCGCATGGGCATCGACACCCAGGAAGTGATCAAAGCCGCCGGTACCAAGTGGAATTTCCTGAAATTTTACCCCGGCCTGGTCGGAGGACATTGCATCGGCGTAGACCCCTACTACCTGCTGCACAAATCCGTCGAATTAGGCTACGAACCCCAGGTCATCCTCAGCGGCCGCCGGATTAACGACGGTATGCCCGCCTGGATCGCCAAAAAACTGGTGCAATTGCTGATTCAAAGGGATAAAAACCCCGGACAAGCCAAAGTGCTCATTTTGGGCATTACTTTTAAAGAAGATGTCTCCGATATTCGCAACTCGAAAGTGGCTGCGCTTGTGCACGAATTGCAGGATTATTTCGTCAATGTGCACCTGGCCGACCCGCACGCATCACCCAATGAAGTGGCGCACGAGTACAAACTGACGCTGGTGGATGAAATTTCTAACGGCTACGATGCCGTCGTGGTGGCCGTTGCACACAAACAATATACGGCATACGACCTGCCGTTTTTTAAATCCATCATGGCGGAACGACCGATTCTGATGGACCTGAAAGGATTGTATGAAAACACGGATGAGGAGATTTATTACTGGAGACTTTAGATAATGATGAATGATGAATGATGAATGATGAACGATAAATGATGAATTTTCTGGCAAACGAGGCTTGGGTAGCACGGTTATACCCCTGGTGTTATAAATGGGGTTAAAACCCCTGTACAGCGCTTGTTGACTAACCACCGGCTGAAGCCGATGGTTATTGATAGAAGCCGCTCGATGTTGATTGACCCAAAACGCTATTTCAATAACTCCCGGCTTCAGCCGGGAG
>JAYSZC010000568.1:0-3764 GCA_043738235.1 Lewinellaceae bacterium
CTGAAAGTACTATTTTCCAAATCAGTCTAGGATTCATAACTCATCATTCATCGTTCATCATTCATAACTCATATTTCTTCCCCGCATATTTTGAATGACACATCCCTTCTCCCAGGCTCCCATTTCAGGCGAATCCCCCTCGCCCTGTTATGCCTGTGCCTGTACGGATCGATGTTTAGCCAATCTCCCTATAACTTTTCCAACCTGCGCAGCAGAATGCTCGATGCGCGCCTGCCCGTACAAGCACTCGATTCCCTGACCGTAATGCCGCCGCTTGTATCCGTTACCCTCATCCCCCATTCCTCATCCCTCATCCCTCATCCCTCACTAGATTCCGGCATTTTTTTCCTGAAAAACAACCAACTCTACACGGATACGGCCCGACTGCGGGCAGTTTGCCCCGACTGCGGGCAAATCAAGGTCGTCTACCGGGTGCTGCCATACGATTTTGCAGCGCCCGTACGCCGCCTCGACACCCTGGCGATTCGTCGCAATGCCCGCACGGATGCGATTGAATTTGATTACTCCCCGTACGAACCTGCTGCCAAACCCTGGGAAACCAACGGACTACTTTCTTCCGGCGCCTACACGCGCGGTTTGTCATTCGGCAACAATCAGAACCTGGTGTTCAATTCTAGCCTGAACCTACAGTTGGCGGGCAAATTGGGCAATGACCTCGAACTCCAGGCGTCTCTTTCCGATAATTCCGTGCCCCTGCAACCCGACGGCACTACCCGGCAACTTCAGGAATTCGACCGGATTTTTATCCAGTTAAAACGAAAAAATACAGCGCTGACAGCCGGCGATTACGATCTTACACGGCCCGGCGGCTATTTCTCCAACTACTTTAAACGCCTGCAGGGCGCTATGGTGGAACACCGGCAAATGGGCGACTGGGGATTCGGCGCTAAAAACTCTGCCGACACGCTTGCTGTGCGGGTGGCTGCTGCCGTATCGCGCGGAAAATTTGCCCGGCAAATCATCCAGGGGCAGGAAGGGAATCAGGGGCCATACCGTTTACAAGGCGCTGAAGGCGAGCGTTTTATCATTGTACTCGCCGGAACGGAAAAGGTCTTTATCGACGGACAATTGCTGCGCCGCGGACTCAGCGACGACTACGTTATGGATTACAACCTGGGAGAACTCACGTTTACTTCCCGCAAACTGATCACCAAAGACAGCCGCGTCATCGTGGAATTTGAATACGCGGTACAAACCTACCTGCGCTCCACGGTGGCTGCCAACCTGGCATGGAGCGCGCCGCGCAGCCGGATTTACCTGAATTATTACGCGGAACAGGACAGCCGCAACAACGGCGGCGCGCAGGACCTCTCCGCTGCCGAACGCCGCAGCCTGGCCGAAATCGGCGACAACCTGCGCATGGCCTTTGCCTCCGGTGTAGATACGTTGGATGTTTTTGATCCCTCGCGGGTACAATACCGTGTGGTCGATACGCTGGTTTGCGGCGTTCCCATGCCAATATTGGAGTACAGCACCCGGCCCGATTCGGCGCGATTTACTGCGCGTTTCACGGAGGTATTGCAAGGCCAGGGCAACTACGTTCTGGCGCTCACGGCCGCCAACGGTCGTGTGTACCGATGGGTGGCGCCCGATCCCCTCACTTGCCAGCCTGCCGGCAATTTTGAACCCGTGGTGCGCCTGATCGCTCCCGAAGCGCGGCAACTCTATACGCTGGGCGGCGATTTCCAGGTATTCAAAGGAGGCAGTGTGCAGGCGGAACTGGCGCTGAGCAACCGCGACCTGAACCGCTTTTCGCCGCTGGGCAATAGCGACAACCTGGGTGGCGCCGGGTTTCTGGGTTTTCGACAAAAAATACCCCTCGGCAAGGAGCAAAAAGGCTGGCAGGCGGGCGTTTATGCCAATTATGAATACACAGCCCGCACTTTTTTGCCTTTAAATCCTTACCGGCCCGCAGAATTTATCCGCGACTGGAACAGCAGCGGCAGCCTCGATACCGTGGCCGAACAGATTGCACGGGGCGGTATTTCCATGAAAAAGAAAGACTGGGGCGAATCGCGGTATGAATTCGGCTCTTTCCGGCGGCAGGGCGTGTACGAAGGATTTCGCCATTTCGGACAGCTGCGGGTGCAGCAGCGCGGATACGAACTATTGGGCGAACTCAATTTTTTGCAGACCGATGGACGGGTGGAAAGCACACGTTTTGCCAGACCGAAAATTGATTTTTCCAAAACCTTTTTTAGAAAGGACAGCACGCTGCGCCAACCCTTCGTGAAAACGGGCGTTTATTTTGAAAGGGAAAAAAACGAACGCTACGCCGCCGACGCCGACAGCCTGAACCGCGCCAGTTTCTGGTACGACTTGTTGCGACTTTACTTCCAAACGCCTGATAACCAGGATAATAAATGGCAGTTGGGCGGCTTTGTTTCCCGCCGCAACGACTTCGCACCCAACGGCAGTTTTTTTAAACAAAATACGGAAGCCAACGAACTGAACCTGAATGGAAAATGGCAGAAAAACAGCCTGAAAAACGCCGCCAATCAACAGATCAACTGGAATTTTACCTATCGCACCCTGCGCGTCCTGGCGCCCGAACTGACCACGGAAAAACCCCTGGAAACGTACCTCGGCCGGGTGGATTACAGCCTCGCTGCCTGGCGCAATGCCCTGCATTTCACCACCGGTTACGAACTGGGTTCGGGTCAAAGCCCGAAACTGGAATTCAACTATCTCTCCGTCAATCCCGGCGAAGGGCAATACACTTGGGTGGATCGCAACCGCGACAGTATTTTGCAGGTAGATGAAATGGAAATCGCCGTGTTCCAGGATCAGGCGAGTTATATCCGCGTGGCGGTGAGTACGCCCGATTATATCCGCACCAACAATGTGCTGCTCAACCAGAACCTCCGGCTAGACCCGCGCATTGTGTGGGGAACGGCGCGCAAAGGATGGCGGCGAACGCTGAGCCGTTTTTCCACCCAAAGTACCCTGCAAATCAATCGGCGCACCTTTGCAGGCGCCGAAGACATTTCGCCCTGGAACCCTTTTCAGTTCAATATTGCAGACACGGCATTGGTGACGGTGGCGGCTACACTGCGCAATATCCTGTTCGTCAACCGCGCCAATCCCGCCTGGGACGCCAGCCTCGCACAGGGCGATAACCGGAGCCAGGTGGCGCTGACCACGGGCTTTGAACAGCGCCGCGCCCGCGACTGGACGCTGCATGGGCGGGTCAATCTCTCGCAGCGCTGGAGCGCCGAAGCCGACCTCATCCGGGCCGAAAAAAGCACGGACAACCAGGCATTCAACAACCGCGATTTTGACATCAATACATGGGAAGCAGGCCCTAAACTGACCTGGCTACCCAACCGCAGCTTCCGTATTGCCAGTAATGTAAAATGGAAAGACAGCCAAAACATGATCGGCGAAATGGAAAAAGCCGCTCAAATCAACTGGAATACGGAACTGACCTGGAACCCGCAATCGAAACAAAATGTGCAAGGCTTCCGGGCCGCCACTTCGCTGCGCGCCAAATTCACCCTGGCCGATATCCAATACACCGGCCAGGCCAATACGTCCGTCGCATTTACTATGCTGGAAGGCCTGCAAGACGGTAAAAACTATCTCTGGAGCCTGAACCTCGACCGCCAACTCTCGAAAACAGTGCAAATGAGCCTGAACTACGAAGGCCGCAAAACAGGCGATAACCGGGTGGTGCATGTGGGGCGGGCGCAGGTGAGAGCCGTTTTCTAGAAGTGAGAGGTGAGAGGGTGAGAAGTGAGAGA
>JAYSZC010000569.1:0-1549 GCA_043738235.1 Lewinellaceae bacterium
TTCTGCCAGAATTTTTTTTCCGGCCTGCAGGGCGTCGTTGATATAGTATTCACAATCGACAAAAGGCAGCGCCAGCAGATCGTCCAGACTGGCAAACCAGGCTTTTTCTTCCGCTTCCAGGTCGAAGGAAACTTCCGGGTAGATTTTCAGCAGCTCGATATGTTTGGCTTTCAATGCCTCGTATTGATCGCGGAACACAGGTGATTCCACATCGCCGATGCGCAGCCCGTTCCGGCCGGTTTTGTCCATATAGGTAGGGCCGATGCCTTTGAGTGTCGAACCTATTTTCGCCTTTCCCTTGTGTGCCTCACTGGCTGCGTCGAGCCAGCGGTGGGTAGGCAAAATGAGGTGCGCTTTGCGGGAAACCAGCAGGCGGTCGCGGAAATCGACATTGGTTTGTTCGAGCGATCGCAGCTCGCGCTGAAAAACCAACGGATCGAGTACGACGCCGTTGCCAATCAGGTTGATGAGGCCCGGACGAAAAATACCCGATGGGATCGTATGCAAAACATATTTATTTCCCCCGAACTTGAGGGTATGACCGGCATTCGGGCCGCCCTGAAAACGGGCCACGATGTCGTAGTCATTTGCCAGATAGTCCACAATTTTACCTTTTCCTTCATCGCCCCATTGCAGCCCCAGAATCACATCAATTTGTTGCATATTATTGATTTTAAATAGTTTGCAGGCAAATAAAGCCCCTGAAACGAGCGCCTTGGCACTTTATGCCCGCCTGAAAATGAGGGGACAAAAGTAGGAAAACAAAAAGCAATGGGATGGGAAAGAGCGGGCTTTTCTTACCTTTGCAGTATGATTAGGTTGGCTCTGCTTTTCTTGCTGTTTCAATTATACATTGTGCAGGCACATGGACAGGCTGCCGTGAATCCCTTCGACCTTATTCACCGGCTGCCTAAACAGGCGCTGACCGGCTCCGATGCAGCACAAATGGAGGCAGTCAACCCCTTTAACGTAGTGGCGCACCGTACGCCCGGAGCCAGCCAGATACTTGCTGAAAATAAAACGGAAGCCTTCCGCCCCTTTTCCATTCTGCCGCGGGGCGACGGACTCTCCAATGGTTTGCTATTCGGCCTGCTGGTACTCATGTTTGCCATACTGACCCTGTCAGTGGCAGCCAATCGCAGTGCAGTAGGCAAGGCCTGGCGCGGTTTTTTAAATGATAATGCTCTGATGCAGGCCCAGCGCGAAGCAACCGGCCTGGTCGGAAGTACGCCTTATTACCTGTTGTACCTCAATTTTTTGCTCAATATGGGGTTGTTTATCTTTTTGGTGACGCGTTTTTTCACCCAGGAGAAATTTAACAACACCCCTTTTTTATTGATCTGCATCGTGGGCGGGGCAGCCATGTTCCTGTCCAAACACGTGATTCTGGCGATGGTGCGGTATCTTTTCCAGGTAGAGACGGAAGTCAACCGCTACAACTTTTTAGTCATCATCTTCAACTGCGTGCTGGGCCTGTTCCTGGTACCATTCAATTTTATGATTGCGCTGGGAGCGGAGAACTTTTACCAGGGGTTGCTGGTGTTCTGGG
>JAYSZC010000570.1:0-1548 GCA_043738235.1 Lewinellaceae bacterium
GGTAGCGCTTGGCATTTTGAGTAGCCAAACCTTATCACCCCTGATAACTAATAACCGATAACGGATAACTGACTAATAACTTCCTATAGACAGCATCACCAGCGTACAGCCTTCCACCGTTTCGATACCCTGCGCATTCGCTAATTGCATCAGTTCCGGGTTTTCGGTTCCGGGGTTGAAAATCAATCTTTTCGGGTGCAGGGAAAGTATATAATCGTAATAAGGCGGCTGCCGATCCGGCCCGATGTAAAGTGTTACCGTATCTATATCACTCACTTCAGGCGTACCGTGCAGGATTTCCAGGCCTTCCACCTGTCCGTTTCGGATACCCAAAGGAACCACTTCGTGACTATATCGCAACAAACGCTGCACGGCTAAATAGGCATAACGCGCAGGATTGTCGGTAGCGCCCAGAACAAGTGTCTTTTTCATAATTAGTTATCCGTTATAAGTTATTAGTTATCAGTGGTGTTTCAGGCTGAGAATTGTCAGGAATTTACCTGCTTTTCCCTTCGATTTTAGTTGTTGGCTATACGTTACGATTGATAAGGGAATCAAAATTTTTCATTTTTTATCATTTTCAACCTGAAACACCACCAATAACCGATAACCAACAACTGGCGCAACAAAAAGTTATACGCCTGAAATGTGCGCGGTCGTAAGGCCCTACGGTATGCACACATCTTTTTAACTGATTGATAATCATAGAGTTGAAAATCTTGTCATTCTTTGCAAATGCTTGATTATCAACACAGATAACCAATAACTAATAACGGATAACTACTTAAAATCGAATACTTTTGCGCACTTTTTTGCCTCAAAGAAAAACACCGCAACAAAAATGATTCTGACTGATAAAAAAATTCTGGAAGCCATCGCGCAGGGCATGATCGTGATCGAGCCGTTTCGCCCCGAATGCCTGGGCACCAATTCCTACGATGTGCACCTCGGCAAGTACCTGGCCGTGTACCGCAACCGGGTGCTGGACGCCAAAAAACACAACGAAATCGACCTGTTCGAGATCGGACCGGAAGGATTTGTGCTCGAACCCGGCACGCTCTACCTCGGCGTGACGGAAGAATACACCGAAACGCACCGTTCCGTACCTTTTCTGGAAGGCAAAAGCAGCATCGGGCGGCTGGGCATCGACATCCATGCCACTGCCGGCAAAGGCGACGTCGGTTTTTGCAATACCTGGACCCTGGAAATTTCCTGCGTGCAACCCGTGCGCGTCTACGCCGGTATGCCCATCGGACAATTGATCTATTTTTTGATAGACGGCGATATTGAAAACTACTACAACAAAAAGCAAAACGCCAAATACAACCAGCGCACAGATAAACCGGTGGAAAGTATGATGTGGAAAAACTTCTTTCCCGCTAATCTTGGCGGCTAAAAATTTTCAAATGCAATATTATGCGTCATAAGCTAATCTTTTCCATTGTTTTTACCGGCTTTTTCCTGGGTCTGAGTCCAGGTTGCCAACGGTACAGTGAAGATTTTCAAACCAAAGCCGCCAATTCGGAGTTCCTGCACGCCGGCGTACGC
>JAYSZC010000571.1:0-3755 GCA_043738235.1 Lewinellaceae bacterium
GATAAATCATTAAACAGTATCGTTTACTAATTCTTCGCAAGTCCTATCCCAAAAGAGTTTTAGTATTGATGTATGAATAACAGGAGAAGTATAATAGAAGACCGTAGTTTCCTATTTGCAATTAGCATTATTAAGACCTATAAATGTTTGGTGGAAAAGGAAAAAGAATATATTCTTAGTAAGCAACTCGTACGGAGTGGAACCGCAATTGGAGCTTTGGTCCGCGAAGCCCAGAACGCAGAAAGCACAAAGGACTTCATTCACAAGTTGAGTATTGCCCAAAAAGAATGTGATGAAACCATCTACTGGGTCGATCTTCTGAAAATAACAGCGTATCTTAATGACACAGTTTCAAAAGATCTCACGTCAGAGGCTTTGGAGTTATTAAAGATGATAAAAAGTGCCATCCTCACCTCGAAGAAAAAACTCATTCCTTTATAACTTATCCCTCATAACTCATAACTAAAACCCGTACCTTTCGCCCTCTAAATCGCACATATCGCACCATTGCTATGAAAAAATTATTGCTTTCCATCCTGTTAATGGCGTTTCTGGCGCCTGTTTTTGCGCAAATACAGGATGTATATGATTTCAAGGAAATTAAAAATCTGCCTGCGACACCCGTAAAAAGCCAGGATCAATCAGGTACCTGCTGGAGTTTTTCCACCGCCTCTTTCCTCGAAAGCGAGGCGTTGCGGATGGGCAAAGGCGTACACGATTTGTCCGAAATGTACGTGGTGCGGCATACCTATCGCGAGAAATGTGAAAACTACGTGCGCCGCCAGGGACACGCACAATTTGGCGAAGGCGGCCTGGCGCATGACCTGCTGAATGCGGTCGACCGATACGGGATTGTTCCGGAAAGTATTTATCCGGGCCGCAAAGACACAAGCAAGCCCTACAACCACAAAAAAATCGAACAATCTCTCCTGAATGTGTGCAAGGAATTAGTGAAGCAAGGCACAGGAGGCAAACTTTCTGAAAAATGGTTATCGCAGATTGACAGCCTGCTGGATGACGAATTCGGTCCCGTACCTGTTCAGTTTACCTACAACAATACCGTATTCACACCCCTTTCTTTCCGGGAGTACCTCGGCATTCAGCCGGACGATTATGTGAGTATCACCTCTTTTACCCACCATCCTTTTTACGAAAAATTTATCCTCGAAATACCGGACAATTTTGCCAACGGCCAGTTTTACAACCTTCCGATCAGCGAAATGATGCGCTGCGCCAACTACTCCCTTCAACAGGGTTACACCGTCGAATGGGATGCCGATGTGAGCAATGCGGGATTTGCCGCGCAAAATGGCCTTGCTATTGTGCCTGAACGCAGCTGGAAAGACAAGGATGCCGTGGCCCAAAGCAATACCTTCAAAGTGTGGGAGCCTGAAAAATCAGTGACACAGGAATACCGCCAGCAACTCTTCGACCGGCAGGTCACGACCGACGATCACCTGATGCACATCGTGGGTACGCTCAACGAGAAACACGGCGGAACGTACTACACGGTCAAAAATTCCTGGGGTGAAATCTCCAACCTGAAAGGATTTGTGCATGTTTCGGAAGCCTATATGCGGCTGAATACCATTTCCTTTACCATTCATAAAAATGCCTTGCCCAAGGATGTTCGCAGCCGGCTGGGCCTCGACCCCGCAGAGCGTATCACACCTAAGGCAAGCAATGCAAACAATGCAAGGGAGATCAAAAGCTCGAAAGATACCCTTCCAGATACCAAACAAGGCCCAATAACACCTAAATCAGACCGGGAGCAGGTAAAAAAACTTCGGGAAAACAAACCTGATGCCACAGACCATTAATGAGTTATTAGTTATCAGTTATTGGTTATTAGTGCTGATAGTCAAGCATTTATAATCAATTTAATCTAAACTAAGATCGACGGAGTACCGGTGTATTTCAAATTGTTTCTTGGCAAAGCGCCAAGCTTATTGACGGGGTGACTTGAAGTCACCCCGTCAATATACCACAACGACAATTTGCAATGCACCCCGGAGTACTTAAGATTTAAAAAATTGTTCGATGAAAAATACCCCCCTTATAGAAAAGCACCTCGCACTCGGCGCTAAAATGGCCGAATTTGCCGGTTACAATATGCCTATTTCTTACACCACCATTTCCGACGAACACCAGGCGGTTCGGCAGGCTTTGGGCGTTTTTGATGTAAGCCACATGGGAGAATTTATTGTAAAAGGTAAAGACGCGACCGCTTTTCTGCAAAGCGCCACTTCCAATGATGTAAGCAAACTAAATCCCGGAGAAATACAGTACTCCTGCCTGCCCAATAAAAAAGGAGGCATCGTGGATGACCTGCTCGTGTATCGCCTGGACGACGCAGCCGAAATGACGACCGAAGGCGAACAGACCTATATGCTCGTGGTAAATGCCTCCAATGAGATCAAAGACTGGCGCTGGCTCAAACGCCTGTCCCGCGGATTTGAAGTAAAAATGCAGAATATTTCCGCCAAAACCGGCCTGATTGCCGTGCAAGGCCCCCGGGCAGTCGAAGCGCTGCAAAAACTGACGGATATGGACTTGAAAAGTATCGTGTACTACAATTTTCGCCGGGGGCGTTTTGCCGGATGCAACAATGTCATCCTTTCCGCCACGGGTTATACCGGCAGCGGCGGTTTCGAGATTTACGCCAAAAACAAGGACCTGGTAAAAATATGGGATAAGGTTTTTAAAGCAGGCGCCAAATTCGGCATCAAACCGGCCGGTCTCGGCGCCCGCGACACGCTCCGCCTGGAAATGGGATACTGCCTCTATGGCAACGACATCAATGATAAAACCAGTCCGCTGGAAGCCGGTCTGGGCTGGATTACCAAACTGAATAAAGCCGCCGATTTTCCTTCCAAAGCGCGTTTCCAGAAACAAAAAGCCGAAGGGGTTAAACGCAAATTAGTGGGTTTTGTACTCGACGAACGCCGGGTGCCCCGCCACGATTATATCATCGAGAGCAAACGCGGCGCTACCATCGGCATTGTTACTTCCGGTACACACTCGCCGACCCTCGACAAACCCGTCGGTATGGGTTATGTAAAAACAAAATACGCCGTGCCGGGCGCTACCATTATGATCGTGGCAGGCAGTAAAAAACTGGAAGCCGTCGTGACGAACGTTCCTTTCATATCACCGGGCGTATAATATTCATCACTCATCATTTATCATTCATCATTTATCATTAATCATTAATTATTCATCATTACCCTCAAAATAATGTCGAATAACGAAACAGAACATCCCGAACAGCCGGACTTTGAAACGCCTGACATAACTGAAACGCATATCCCGGAACAGGTTCAGGCGCCCGGCGTGGATGTAGACCCTGTGATGATGCGCGCCGAGCGTGTCAAATCCGAGATCGGGCAAGTCCTGGTCGGGCAGGAAGAAATGCTTGATTTGTTACTGATGGCCTTGTTTACGGGCGGTCATGTGTTGCTGGAAGGGGTGCCGGGCATCGCCAAAACCCTGACTGCCAAACTATTGGCGCGTTCTATCGACACCGGATTCAGCCGTATCCAGTTCACGCCCGACCTGATGCCCGCCGACGTGGTAGGTACGCCGGTTTTTAATATGAAAACCTCCGATTTTAATTTTAAATTCGGTCCGATCTTTTCCAATGTGGTGCTGATCGATGAAATCAACCGCGCTCCGGCCAAAACACAAGCCGCCTTGTTCGAGGTCATGGAGGAAAAACAAGTGACCGTCGATGGCATCACCCACCGGATGACTTC
>JAYSZC010000572.1:0-3751 GCA_043738235.1 Lewinellaceae bacterium
CTTTATCCAAATAATCGAACCAATGAATACTTGTCCAAAACAGGATTTGGCGCATGCTTGCTATATCTTCAATCACCAGCCTGCCCTTCCAGCGCCAAATGCGCTGCCCGCACCGCCTTTCCCATAAAAATTGCCGCCTTCTCCTCAAAATCAGCGGCAGATTCCGTGGTAAAGTATTGCACCCGGCTGTTTTTGCTGCATAGTGTTTCCATTTCAGGATGCCTGTGCAGGTAATCGGCCAGGCTTTCGGCCACAATTTCTCCCTGCGATAACACCTGCACGGAGGCGGGAAGAAATTGTTTTATCTTATTGATTAACAAGGGGTAATGCGTACAACCCAGCACAATGGTATCGATATGGGGCGACTGCTCCAGGAGCTCATTCAGGTATTTTTCAACAAAATAATCGGCGCCGGGGCTGTTGTGCTCGTTGTTCTCCACCAAGGGTACCCACATCGGGCATGCCTGTTGATACACTTTTAAATCGGGGAATGATTTGGCAATTTCGATGACATAAGACTCCGAGAGAACCGTTCCTCTTGTAGCCAGTACGCCTACCTCGCCACTTTTGGTGTAGTGGCCCAGCACTTCGGCTGTGGGGCGTATCACGCCGAGTACACGACGTCCCGCAGGCATCAAAGGCAAATCCTGCTGCTGGATACTGCGCAGTGCTTTCGCAGACGCCGTATTGCAGGCCAGGATAATCAGGTGGCAACCCATATCGAACAGGTGCTGCACACATTCGAGTGTGTAATGGTATATCGTCTCGAAATCGCGCGGGCCATACGGCGCCCGGGCGTTGTCGCCGAGATAGATATAATCATACTGCGGCAGGCGGCGCTCGATGTCGCGAAACACGGTGAGGCCACCGTAGCCGGAATCAAAAATACCAATTGGAAGGTTCATGGTTCATGGTTTATGGTTCAGGGTTTATGGTTTATAGTTTATAGGGTACTTGGTTAATAAACTATAAACCCATAAACTCATAAACCCTTTCAAGGTTGTTTGGCCAGTACATATTCATTATACCCTTTCACCAGGGATTGATACAACAATTTGCCCTGCACGGCATATCCTGCTTTAGAGTAATGCACCGAATCGGAAGAAAGCAAACCGGTGTTTTTCCAATTGACGGCTGAATTTCTACCGCCTGTAAAATTGTACAAATCCCATACCGCATAACCCCTGTCGCGGGAAAACTTGCGAATGACCGCGCTCATATCAGTCATATTGGGATTAAAACCTTTTCCCCGCAGATACGAATCGGCAGGGGTAGTCAGCATAATAAGTGCATTCGGCGATTCTTTCAGCAGGTTATCGGTCAGGTTGCGCATGGTGCGGTACATAAAACCCGGGTCGGTCCGGCCCTGCGCTTCATTGGTTCCCATGGAGAGGATGATCAGATCGGGTTGTAATTTGGCCACCTGCCGGGCAAAATATTTCGCGCGCACATAATCCTGGAACTTGGCGCCATTGACGCCGACAGAATGAAATATCACCCCAGACAGTTCGTTTTCCAGCGCAATACCGTCCAAGGTCAGCAGTTTTTGCTGGCTGTTGCTGCGTTTGGCGGCGATGGTTACCTGACCGACCGGGCGATCAAAATAGTACGAACGGGAATACTCGTCCTGTACATATATCTGGGCGGTCTGGTTGCTGATATCGTCGCGCACTACTACGTCAAATTGTAAAGGTGTTTTGTGTTGAAAAATCGTCACTTTGGTAAAAAGGCGCGTTTCGGAAGTGGCCGTATCGCGCATACGAATGGTGAGTTCTCCTTTTGGACTGCTGGTTTCGAGGGTAAAACCGGTTATACCGAAAGGGGTTCGCGCGCTGAGATTGCGCTGGCAACTGGCGCCGTTCCAGCGGGCGTTAGTTGCCACTAAGTAATCGCGCGGGCCATTCGAGCCGGCTAATTTGTATGGAAAAATCAGACCCCGACCGGCATCGCCAAATGCGCGTTGCAGCCGTTCGCGTACTTCGCGGGTGAGGTAATTTCCTAAAATATGTGAATCGCCAATGTGTACAATATTGATTTTTTGACCACCTTGCACCCGTTGGAGGTATAGTTTTTTGAACAGTGGTTCAAGATAGGAAGCGTTTTCTAGCAGATTTTCTTCCTGTTGCAAAAATTTATAACCTACCGTATCCGAATCCATAATTTCAACCTCGGGCGGGCGGAATTGCGACTGGCACTGGCTGATGCACATCACCAAAAAAACCAGCATTGCGGTGACGCGCAGTCGAAGATTTGAGACAGGGTATTCAGAGGAAGGGAGTAAAAAGTTGGGCATCATTATGTTCTATTTTATCACAAAAGTAGCACAGGCAAATTCAAACCTGTGCTACTCATATACAAAATACCGTGGCATCTATATTTGGTCATGTTGCAGCGTCCGCCGCATTCGGTTATGCCTGTTTCCCAAAGGAAGTTCGGCCCATTACCCTGTTATTGGCCGGATGCCTTGCTTTTGCGCCTGATCTGGATGTGCTGGCATTTCATTTTGGTATCCCTTACGGCAGTCAGTGGGGGCACCGGGGCTGGACGCATTCTTTGGTGTTTACCGTACTGCTTGGCTTGTCTACAGGTTTGATTTTCAACTATTTACAAAAAAATAAGTCCCGTCATCATCCGTCGGGAATCATCCTCTGGTTTGTGCTCAGCGCCGTATCGCATCCCTTGCTGGATATGCTCACCAATGGCGGCCGGGGTTGTGCCTTATGGTGGCCATTCGACACTACGCGTATTTTTTTCCCCTGGAACCCAATAGCGGTATCACCGCTGGGCGCCGCAGCATTTTTTAGCGAATGGGGTCTCAAAGTGCTGCTCAGCGAGTTTTTCTGGATCGGTTTGCCGGCTTTGGGTTTTGTGATGCTGGGAAATTTGTTTCGCAGGGCAAGGGAGTAGGCTGCTGGAGTTGTTGCAATACGTTCATGGTCGGCGTGTTTTACATAAAAATAATACGGCGGAAGAACCACACGCAAATGACTGATGTTCAGCAGTTAAGCAATAGGTATTTCCAAAAATATATATCGCCGGATTAAAAAAAGATAATTTTAGGCTATAATTTTTTCAAAAAAAATGATCTTTGTCCGAACCCCGGCGCCAAGATGCACGTTTACTTTTTGGTTTTTCAAACACCTGATGAGAAAAATCTTCCTGCATATATTCACTGTTTTTGCGCTTGCCAGTATGGTAGCTGAAGACTTGTATTGTTTCATCGACCTACATCAGGCAGATATAGAGGTGCTTTCTAATGGAGTGGAAGAAAACGAGGCCCAAAAAGAAACGAAAACGGAAGATGATGTACAGGGTAAGACTTTCAAAATAAAAGCCGGCGACTTTTTTTTCAGCCTGACCGCCGTTTTTAGTGTTTACCACGCCGGCATCCCCGAGTCTTATTCGAAATTATTCCATCCCAGCGCAACGCTGGCTATTTTTTCTCCTCCTCCGAATGTAGGTTGATCCCCTTCGCTGTTGTCGGTTTTCCACAACTTGCTCATTCACTATTTTGGTGATGAAGTGCTTGCGTATTTGTGTGTCTCTACACCGCAGTTTCCAGCGAAATTCCTTTTTCAGATATGATACCCCGGCCGTTCAGGTGATAATTCTTTGTGCATTACACAGATATGTTGCGTCGTGAGCCGGGGTAAACAGGTTTGAGATATTTGATTGGCAGGGCAAATCCTGTTTCAATAAAAATAGCAAGAAGGTTTTTAGAAGGATGTCTGGCCCGTATGCTGTAAAGTAT
>JAYSZC010000573.1:0-9898 GCA_043738235.1 Lewinellaceae bacterium
CCCGCAGGCTCTTCAAACGGTGCTGGAGTTTTTGTTCCCTGCCGACTGGCCCCGCTGGTCGGCAGCGGTCGCTGCATGGATTACCCGTGCTGCACAATTGTACCCTGACAGCCTGAGCGAATCTTTTTTATGGCAAAGTGTGATCGAGCACCTGATCCCGGTGATGGATCATCCGCTGGAACCCGAAGGCCTGTTTCGGGCGCTTCTCCGCGCCGGAGCGGAACGTTTGTCTGAAAGTCCGCAACACTTACTGGCACAAATACAGGCCGCAACGGAGGATCATCCTGTGTTGCAAAGCGTATTGGCACAAATCCAGGCTACATCGGAGGATCATCCTGCACTGCAAAACGCATTGGAAACGATTTCTTTTTCCGGGGACAATGCAAAAACACGGGACGAAGAAGTCACGCCGCGCCCTGTGGAAGCCCTGCTTTTTTTCCTGCGACAGGGCCGGTTGCCGCAGGAAAGCCCGCTGAGTCCGGCAGAATTGGAACAAACCCTGCTTGCATGGCTGCAATCGGAGCCGGTTCATGCACGGCGGATTTTGACAGAAATCAACACGCAGGTCAACCTCGGCGCACGTTTGACACAGCAATTTTCCCCCGTGGCCCTGCAAACGGTGTCGGCGTTTTTGTTCCCTGTCGACTGGCCCCGCTGGTCGGCAGCCGTCGCTGCATGGATTGCCCGCGCTGCACAACTGTACCCTGGCATCTTGAGCGAATCTTTTTTATGGCAAAGTGTCATCGAGCACCTGATCCCGGTGATCGACCGACCGCTGGAACCCGAAGTCCTGTTTAGAGCGCTTCTGCGCGCCGGGGCGGAACGTTTGTCTGAAAGTCCGCAACACTTACTGGCACAAATACAGGCCGCATCAGAGGATGATCCTGTGCTGCAAAGTGTATTGGAAACGATTTCTTTTTCCGGGGAAAATGCAAAAACACTGGACGAAGCAGTCACGCCGCGCCCTGTGGAAGCCCTGCTTTTTTTCCTGCGACAGGGCCGGTTGCCGCAGGAAAGCCGGCTGCGTCCGGCAGAATTGGAACAAACCTTGCTCGCGTGGCTGCAATCGGAGCCGGTTCATGCACGGCGGGTTTTGACAGAAATCAACACGCAGGTCAACCTGGGCGCCCGTTTGACACAGCAGTTTTCCCCCGAGGCCCTGCAAACGGTGCCGGTGTTTTTGTTCCCTGCCGACTGGCCTCGCTGGTCGGCAGCCGTCGCTGCATGGATTACCCGTGCTGCACAACTGTACCCTGACAGCCTGAGCGAATCTTTTTTATGGCAAAGTGTCATCGAGCACCTGCTCCCGATAATCGACCGACCGCTGGAATCCGAAGCCCTGTTTCGGGCGCTTCTCCGCGCCGGAGCGGAACGTTTGTCTGAAAGTCCGCAACACTTACTGGCACAAATACAGGCCGCATCAGAGGATGATCCTGTGCTGCAAAGCGCATTGGAAACGATTTCTTTTTCCAGAGAACAAGCAGTCACGCCGCGCCCTGTGGAAACCCTGCTGTTTTTCCTGCGACAGGGCCGGTTGCCGCAGGAAAGCCCGCTGAGTCCGGCAGAATTGGAACAAACCCTGCTCGCGTGGCTGCAATCGGAGCCGGTGCACGCACGACGGGTTTTGACAGAAATCAACGTACAGGTCAACCTGGGCGCCCGTTTGACACAGCAGTTTTCCCCCGAGGCCCTTCAAACGGTGCTTAAGGTGCTGTTGCCTGATCAATGGGAACGCCTGCGTCAACTCGTTCATGATATTATTCAGGCAGTTGATAAAGTAGCGCCCGCCGTATTTCCGGAAAATTATTTTTGGGAAACATCTTTCGTCCTGGTTTTGAAACGGATTTCCCCATTGGTCAACCTGACCATACTGGTACAGGATATGATTCGATTGATGGATGAACAAAGTGGGAAATTACCAGGACGCGAATCAATTGTTCCGCAGGTAGTCCGGGAGTTACAAAATATTGAATATCATTCTTTTACAAAAAAACAAGTGCAGCTTGCTACCGGAGAACTGAATGTTTCTGATCAGGGAAATCTTGACCGGATAACCGCACAGTGGTATGATTCATGGAAGCGTTTGTCGGAGGAGGAAACGAGGGCTTACGGCGCTATCGAGCGCATCGAATATCGCCTGAAAGAAGGGAATGCCGCCTGGTGGGATACTTCCAGCTTATCCATAGATCAGTTGTTCGAACAACTTACCGTAATGCCTGCCGCTTCACTTCAAACTGCGTTGCAGCGTATTTTCATTCAGGATATGACCCGGTTGTGGTTGCAATCCTTGCCAAATACCACTTTTGAAAAACTCCTCGGCATTTTATGGAAACGCAACGCCGACTTTGTCGCCACATTCAGGCAAATGAACGAAATGGTCATCGGCATTCAAAAGGTGGCTTTCGACGAATTTTTATTCAGAGAATCGGTACTCGGCATGGCGTTGGTTCCACATGAAATGAACACCCGTCAGATTTTGTACGCACTTATACAAAGTGCTGCAAAAGCCGGAAGAAGGTCCGCATCCGAGTGGGCCCAATACCTGAGAGACGAAAAGATAATACCCAAAGACGCTGGAAATCTATTTCTCCGGGCAATTCGGGAGGTATTGGAAACTCCGGTTAGTAGTCAGGCGCCCGATATCGTCATGGCAACATTCGACAAATGGATGTCTACCGGGACGGATCAAGCAGATGAGTCCACGGGCGCCATTTTATCCTATAGCGCCTTACTGGAATCCGACCTGGCGGCGCTGTGGCAATTTTTTCAAACAGGCGCTTTGCCGGCCCGGGCGGAAATATCGAATGTTATTGAATTAGAGCAAACCTTGTTTCGGTTGATGAACAAACATCCGGATCTGGCGATTCCTTTTTTGCACAAGATATTTGCACGGCCGGCTGCAACCCAAAGGCTTCTGCAATATTTTAGCCCCTGGTTATATGCTGCCATAGCGTCTAAGCTGCTCGCTCCACATTTTGAAACGTATACCTCCATTCGCGATGTTATATTCAGACAACTTGAAACAGAAAACAAAGATGTGCTACAGCGCCATTTTTATGCCTACCTGTTTAATTTGGTGGCCGAAAATCATCCATATCCCGGCGATCTTGCGCGTTTTACCGAGGGATTGATTCAATGGTTAGCCCATGCTTTGGGTCAGCCGGAAGATCAAATCTGGATCCATTTGCGCTGGATGCTGGAAAAGCCGAATAATCCCATGGGCATATTGGAAAATATATTGCCTGCCCTGCTGGATCAAAGGCAAAAATGGAACAGGCCGGAAGAATCTCTCCAAAGCCGGCCTTTGTCGGAATCTGATATGAAAGAAGAAATAATTGTTGTTCAAAATGCCGGGTTGATCCTGGTCGCTCCTTTTTTACCAAGGCTTTTCGGCACCTTAAATTTGCTGGAAAATCAGGTGTTTACAAGTGTTGAGGCGGCAGTAAAATCTGTACATTTACTGCAATTTTTGGCTACCGGTCTGACGGAAACACCGGAGCAATCCCTGGTTTTCAACAAAGTGCTGTGTGGCCTTCCTTTAGAAACTCCTGTTCCCCTGCGTGTTGAATTGTCGGAAGATGAAAAAGACCTGTGTATGTCCTTGTTAAAAGCAGTGCTGAGCAACTGGGAAATCATGAAAAATTCATCCGTCAATAATTTGCGTGGCGCCTTTCTGTTGCGGGAGGGAAATCTTCGCGAGCAACCGGATCGCTGGTTGCTTTATATGGAAAGGAAAACTTTCGACATTGTATTGGATTATATCCCTTGGACCATTTCGATGGTAAAGTTGCCATGGATGGAAAAACGAATTGAAATTGAATGGAAAAAGAAATCTTGATGCTCAATGCTTCGTGTATCGATCGCGAATTTCAATGGCTGAGCGAAGTGTTGTCCACACGATTGCAGCTGTACTTTCACCAAGCCTGCGATCATGATTCTATATTACAGATAACGCCGCCGGATTTAACAAATGTTGCATCCAATTATGCGCAGGCAGTGCGGCATTATCCGATGACCGTACAAGAGCGGCTGGTATTATTACTGGCATTGGCGCCGCACCTGAAACCGCAGGTGCTTGATCCGCTTTTTATGAAAAATACCCTTTATGACCGCGGTTATTCCGAATTTGGAGGCATACTGGGACAACAACACAGCGGTTTTATGCCCACGGGTGAAACGGCCCTTTTTTTGCTGGCAGGCGATGATTTACAGGAACGGATCGGATTGCTCGGATTGTTTGACGAATCTCATTTCTTTTTCCGGCACAATATTCTTCGGTTGGAATCTCCGTCCAATCAGGAGCCTTTTTCAAGCGGCGCATTGTCCATCAGCCAGGAATACCTGTCTTATTTTACAACTGTTTCCGGGAAATACCACCCTAAATACAGCGCCCAATTTCCTGCCAAACGCATCACGACCTTGCTCGAATGGGACGACCTGGTGCTGGATGGTCAGGCACAGGAAGAAATCGCGGAACTCCTTGTCTGGCTCGAACACCACCAGACCATTATGCGTGACTGGCGCCTCGACCGAATGATCAAACCGGGATACCGGGCGCTGTTTTACGGGCCGCCGGGTACCGGAAAAACCATGACGGCTGCATTGCTTGGCAAACTGACGGGGCGCGATGTGTACCGAATCGACTTGTCGCAGGTCGTATCCAAATACATCGGCGAAACCGAAAAAAACCTGGCAGGTATTTTCGACCGGGCTGAAAACAGTAACTGGATCCTGTTTTTTGACGAAGCAGATGCATTATTTGGCAAGCGTACAACTACCAAGGATGCAAAGGATCGTTACGCCAACCAGGAAGTTGCCTACCTGTTGCAGCGTATCGAAGATTTTCCCGGCGTCGCCATCCTCGCCACCAATTTTAAAGGTAATATCGACGATGCATTTAGCCGCCGGTTTCAGTCTATGACTTATTTCCCCATGCCCACCGCTGATCAACGGCTTCGGCTCTGGCACAAGGCTTTCCCGGATCATCTTCAAATGTCGCCCGATATTGATTGGGAGCAGATTGCTCAGGAGCATGAGATCACCGGTGGCGGAATTATCAATGTTTTGCAGTTTTGTGCGCTGGCTGCCGTACAGCGAAAGCCTCCGGTAATCACCCAAAACGATTTACTGCGCGGCATAAGAAAAGAGTTTAGAAAAGAAGGGAAAACCGGTGTTTGATTTTTATAAGTAGGTGTGCAAAATTAGTTAAAACTAAATCTTCTGTAACTCATTGATTTACACTGCTTTTTGCCCTTTGAAATTTTGCCCTTTTATTTACGGCGTAATACATATTTTTACATATTTTTAAGTAGGTGTGCAAAATTAGATAAAACTAAATCTTCTGTAACTCATTGATTTACATTGCTTTTGCCTTTTGCAATTTTGCCCTTTTACTTATGTCGGTTAACATTCTAATACGTTCCACCATGCGTTCACATTCCGGTAAAAACCCTAAAAATCAAAGTAAAGCTGTTGCCAACAGATTTTCAGGAAACAACAGCAACAGTACCATTGCTGCAAAATTTGCAGATAACCGGCCCTTATCTATTGCACAACGACAATTGCAGGAGCCTGTTCAAAGGGCGGGTGGACCGGAAGAAGAGGAATTACTGCAAGGCAAATTTGAGCCTGTGCAAAGGGTGGGCGGACCGGAAGAAGAGGAATTATTGCAAGGTAAATTTGATCCTGTGCAAAGGGTGGGCGGACCGGAAGAGGAGGAATTATTGCAGGGTAAATTCGAACCCATTCAGCGGAAGGAAAATAATACAGGTATGCCCGATCATCTGAAATCAGGTATCGAATCGCTTTCAGGTATCGATATGGCAGATGTACAGGTACACCACAACTCTTCCCAGCCGGCTCAACTCAATGCGCTGGCTTATGCTCAAGGGACGGATATTCACATTGCTCCAGGCCAGGAAAAGCACCTTGCACATGAGGCCTGGCATGTGGCACAGCAAAAGCAAGGTCGTGTTCAACCTACCATGAGCCTGAACGGCCAAAATATCAATGACGATATCGGCCTGGAACAGGAAGCGGATATCATGGGTGAAAAAGCGCAAAACGCACCTGAAACCGAACCGGACTAAAGCACCTTCCCCAACTCATTCCACATCGTCATCCCCCCGAAAACCAGCATGGTCAGAGCCACCGCTGCGCCGGCAAGCAGGTAGGCGCGCGGGTGCCGGTAGCTGTTCATAATGCGGCTTTTGGTGGCGGCGATCAGCAGGATACCCAGGGAAAAGGCCAGGATAAATCCATTGAAAGCGCCTGCGAAGATCAGCACCTTGACGGGTTTGCCGAATACGGCGAACAACAGCGCCGCAGCAACGATGAAAGCGATGATGCAATAATTTTTATGCCGGGTAAATACGGGATGGAAGGAACGGGCAAAAGAAATGGAGGTAAAAGAAGCGCCCACCACCGACGTGACGGCAGCCGACCACAATACGATACCAAAAATGGTGTAACCGATGTTGCCGGCGGCCAACTGAAAGACCGAGGCGGCAGGATTGCCGGCGTCGATCCGTGCTCCCGTTACGACCACACCCAGCGCCGCCAGGAATAACAAGATACGCATCAGCGAAGCTATGCCGATGGCCGTTACGGCGCTTCGATCCACTTGTTTGCTGCTGCCCGCCCCGCTGATACCCGCGTCGAGCAGACGATGCGCCCCGGCAAAAGTGATATAACCGCCTACCGTGCCGCCCACAATGGTGACAATGGCCATAAAATCGATCCGGTCCGGCAGAAAGGTTTTATGGATCGCTTCCAGCATCGGCGGCTGGGAAGTGACGGCGACATACAAAGTCAGAGCCACCATGACGAAACCTAATATTTTTACAAACCCGTCCATGGCTTTACCGGCGTCTTTTACTAAAAACAGGAGCATACTAACCACCGCGCTGATCAAAGCGCCGGTCGTGACATCCAGCCCGAACAACACATTCAAACCCAGGCCGCATCCTGCAATATTACCGATATTGAATACCAGCCCTCCGGCGATGATCAGGATAGATAGGAAACCACCAAGTCCGGGCAGGAGCAAATTGGCAATATCCTGCGCCGGCATATTGCTTGCCGTGATGATGCGCCACACATTGAGTTGCACAATGATGTCCATGATAATAGAGATCAGAATGGCAAAACCGAAACTGGCCAAAAGTTGGGCGGTAAAAACAGCCGTGGAAGTTAAAAATCCCGGCCCGATGGCTGAGGTGGCCATGAGAAATGCTGCTCCGTAAAATGCCGAGTTGCGTTTTGATTGCATAATTGATGTGGTAGTTTGAATGCGGGTTGAGTCATCACGTCCCCAATGAGTGTGGTTAACCCATAAATAGGGTAGTTCTGTGAGTGTTTAAATCCATTTTGATGGGTTCGGCTACGCCCCTCGTAGAGTGATGGGAACGAACGGATCAAACGGATGCGGCGGATTAAAACGGATTTTAGGTGGCCTGACGGCCACTTTTTTGATTTTTCCTGGATTAGACCCCCGCCAAAGGCAGGGCGGCCGTAGATTACATCGACATTGTGTGTTTAAGAAGCGAGTGGTCTCATGTTTAATGGTTTCCTTTTTTCATTCTTGGCGATCTCCCATCAACCCGGCCACGCCCCGCCTTTTGCGGGGGTCAAATCCGGAAAAATCAAAAATTAGTGGCCGTCAGGCCACCTAAAATCCGTTTTAATCCGCCGCATCCGTTTGATCCGTTCCCATCACTCTACGAGGGGCGTAGCCGAGCAAAACAAAAGGGTTTCAGGCTATCAAAAATTTATGTTTTCTCACAATACGCTGACTCATGGGTTAATCACACTCCTTGGAGGGGACGAGGGTAAGGAGTCAATACCATCCCCCAATCCTCATTCCTTTTCAAGATAGATATGATTCGCTTTCAAAGCCTCAGAAATCCGCTTGGCGAAATCCAGCGCATGTACGCCGTCGCCGTGAATACAAATCGTTTCCGCTTTCACCGGAATGGCCTGCCCCCCGGCCATGACGGTTTGTTGCATCACCATCTGCAATACCTGGGCTACCACTTTCTCCTCATCTTGCAGCAGTGCGTGGGCCGCTGTTCTGGGCGTTAAAGAGCCGTCCGGTTCGTAGCTGCGGTCGGCAAACACCTCGCTACAGGTCTTCAGGTGCATGGATTTGGCCATGGCGATCAGGGCGCTGCCGCTTTGTGCATACACCACGAGCGAGGCGTCCGTTTCCAGAATGGCTTCACAGATGGCGGCGGCCAGAATGTTGTCCTTCGAGGCCATGTTGTACAGGGCGCCATGCGGTTTGACGTGGTGCAGGCGGCCCTTGTTTTTCAACACCAGCTTGGATAGTAATTCGATCTGAATTTTTACCATATCGCGTACTTCGGCGGGGGGAAAATGCATACTGGTTCGCCCGAAATTTTCCCGGTCCGGGTAGGAAGGATGCGCGCCTATGTTTACCCGGTGCTGCATGGCCAGTTCGATCGTTTGCTGCATGGTGCGTTCGTCGCCCGCATGGTATCCGCAGGCAATGTTGGCCGAAGAAATCAAGGGCATCAGGAGCGCATCATTGGGCATGCCTTCCCCCATATCGCAATTAAGGTCAACTGAATAATGCATGGATAGTACGCTGTTGTTGGATGTACAAGGTTGCTGCTTCCACAAAAGAAATGCTTTTAAATGAAATGCTTTCGCCCGGGATCAATTGTGCTGCCAGGGGAAGATCGACTGCGGCCACTTGTCCTACCCGGGGATAACCGCCGGTGGTCTGGCAATCGCTCATCAACAGGATGAGTTGCCCATTGGGCGTCCGTTGTATGGCGCCTTTGGTCACCGCAGTGCTGAGCATTTCGCCGGTGTCGTCCAGCGATAAAGGTTCCGCCTGTAAATGATAGCCCATCCGGTCGCAGCGGTTGCTGAGGGCAAAGGTCTGGGAATAGAATTGCCGGCGACTTGCTGCGCTCATCCGGTCGTATTCCGGCCCCTGGCATACCCGGATGATTTTGGGACTGTCAGCATTAAAAACGGGAAAATCATTCACTTTTTTGGGTGTTTTTGAAGAAAAATCTGCTCCAAACCATAAACCCGCATCCTTTTTTAAAGGCGCTCCGATACCAACGATCGGACTCATACTTTTGCTGCCCATCACATTTTCCGAAACAAACCCACCGCGTACGGCCAGATAGGTTCGGAGGCCCTGCCGATCAAAACGGATTTCCAGCAGATCGTTTTTGTACACCGTATGCGGCTGGTACAAGCTGATCCTTTTTTCGTTGATGAATGCCGCGCCACCGCCGGTCAATGCGATGGTGGACTCTTTGTTAAACTGTACGAGCAGACCGCCCATGGTACATTCGATGCTCGCTGCGTTGGGCGCATTGCCGACCAAAGCATTGGCTACATGGTGAGCCACAGCATCCATCGCGCCGCCGGCAGGTACGCCGTATGCGCGCAATCCAAACCGGCCGGTATCTTGTATGGTGGAATAAATGCCCGCTTTGATGACGAGTGCATCAGCCGTGCCTTGCTTTGGAGCGGACGGAGGCGCTTCCTTTTCCCTGTTTTGAATCTGATAAAAAGTTTCTTTTGAAATGGCGTAAAACCGAGCGATATCCCCTGTTTTCAGCAGGAAAGGGTTTGTTTTTGCCGGATCGAACAAGCTCCTGGGCGTTCGCCCGATGATCTGCCAGCCACCGGGAGAGGGAAGCGGGTAGATGCCGGTTTGATGACCGGCAATGCCGACCGATCCTGCTTCCACCATCGCGCGGGGCGTTGCTTTACGGGGCGTGGCAAGGGCGTCGTCTAACGCGCCCAAGTAGGCAAAGCCGGGTAAAAAGCCCATCATATAGACTTTGTAATCCCTTTGCTGATGCAGCGCGATCAGGGTTTCTTTGGAAATGCCCCGGGCGGCAGCAACAAC
>JAYSZC010000574.1:0-1543 GCA_043738235.1 Lewinellaceae bacterium
CATAGAAAACATAACGTAGGGTACTCTAAAAACTATGTTTTCTATGTGTAAAATCTATGTGACCTATGTGGTAAATCCCAAAATTTAATTTTCAAAAAAAATTGAAAGTTATGAACAATACCCCTTGACATCGGTTTAGATGACAGTATCAAAATTACAAATTTAAATCATTTTATGCGCAGCGCGGAACAACTCGATATACTGCTCCAGGATTCAAAATTAAGTACCGATCATCGCCAGGTAGCCCAAAAAGTGCTTGATAATCAGCGAATTACTTTTGATGAAGGCGTTTTTTTATTTGAGCATGGCGACTTGTCTTTTGTAGGCGCATTGGCCAATTACGTGCGGGAACGGAAAAATGGCGACCAAACATTTTTCAACCGCAATTTTCACATCGAGCCGACTAACCTGTGCGTATACGACTGCAAATTTTGTTCGTATTCACGCCTCATCAAGCAGCGCAACGATGCCAATGCCTGGGCTTTCTCTATGGAAGAAATGCTGGACATGGTGTATAAATACGACGGACAACCGGTGACGGAAGTGCATATCGTCGGGGGCGTTTTGCCGCAGTACGACCTGCAGTTTTACCTCGATTTTTTCAAAAAAATAAAGGAACACCGCCCGGAACTGCACGTGAAAGCGCTGACGCCGGTGGAATATCATTACATCTTTAAAAAGGGCAAAGTGAGCTATGAAGATGGTATGCGCATGATGAAAGAGGCCGGTCTGGATAGTATGCCCGGCGGCGGCGCGGAGATTTTCCACCCTGAAATCAGGGAACAAATCGCTGCCGACAAATGCGATGCCGATCAGTGGCTGCGCATCCATGAAGTTTGGCACGAACTGGGCATGCGCTCAAATGCCACAATGCTGTACGGCCATATTGAACAATTCCGGCACCGGGTAGATCACATGGAACGTTTGCGCCAATTGCAGGATAAAACGGGCGGTTTTCAGACCTTTATACCGCTGAAATTCCGCAATCAGGATAATCAGATGAGCCATATCGCAGAAAGCACCGCGGTGGAAGACCTGCGGAATTACGCTATCAGCCGCATTTATTTGGACAATTTTGACCACCTCAAAACGTACTGGCCGATGATCGGACGCCAGATTGCGCAAATGTCGCTGGCATTCGGCGTAGATGATATGGACGGTACTATTGATGATACCACCAAAATTTATTCGATGGCCGGTTCGGAAGAACAACACCCGACCCTGACTACACAGCAATTGGTAGATATGATTCGCCGGGTAGGCCGCCGCCCCATCGAGCGGGATACCCTGTACAATGTATTGAACGATTTTACAGATACCGTTTTTGAAGAAGACAAGGCATTCAGGGGCTATTTCGAGCTGCCTGTGCTTTCATAAGTTATCTGTTATCAGTTATCCGTTATCGGGTTTCAGGCTGGAAATTGTTCAAAAAGGTACATTTCCACTCCCTAATTGTTATCAGTTATCTGTTATCAGTTATCCGTTATCGGGTTTCAGGCTGGAAATGGCTTTAAATGGTTTATTTCTACTCCCCCTTGCCGAA
>JAYSZC010000575.1:0-9881 GCA_043738235.1 Lewinellaceae bacterium
TCATTTCGGCAACTGTTGCCAAAAAGTCACCATGCTCCCTGGCGGGAACCGGACTGCTTATTATAATCAATGATTTGCAGGAGCGGTCGTGCAAGGCAAAATTCTCCGTATTAACCAACGGGGTAGAGTACCGTTTTTTCACTGACCTGGCGGAAACTAACAAAATGGACTCGCACCCTTTCCTGGAATTCGATATTACTTCGATCAGCGATTTACAAATTGAAGAACTCAAGAAGTTCCACAAATCCTATTTCGATGTTGCCAGCATTGTCAGTAGCGCCAGCGAATTGAAATATACGGCTGCATTAAGGAGCATTTTGGCATCAGAATTTAAGGCGCCGAGTGAACCATTCGTACGGTTTCTGGCTAAGCAGGTGTACACCGGCCCAGTTACGGACAAGGTGGTTTTTCAATTTTCAGACCTAATAAAAAAATCGCTACAACTTTTCTTCAGTGAAATGATCAGTGACCGGCTGAAATCAGCACTGGACCAGGAAGAGCAGGCACAAAAGGAAGTTGCTGGAGTAGCAACGCCTGAGATAACAACCAAGAATGAGGGTGTGGAAAAAGAAAAGGTTGTTGAAACTACTGACGAAGAGATGGAAGGTTTTTACATCATCAAATCCATTCTACGCCGACTTGTAGACCCTAATCGAGTTACTTACAGAGATGCCCAAACTTACATGGCAATCCTACTGGATAACAATAGCCATCGTACAATTTGCCGGCTTTATTTCAACAGTAAGAAAAAATCAATCGCTTTACTGAACTCGGAGAAAAAAGAGGTGAAGCATGAGATTAAGGACCTGGATGATATGTATCAACATACCGATGCGTTGAGGGCCACGGTGGGAACGTATTTGGAATTGAAGGTATGAGGGGAAAGAAACATTAGGTGAAAAATAATTTCGATAAGATCCATAATACACATGTTATAAAGGTCGCTTGCTTGGACAAAAGCAGTGTCTGACTTACAAAAAGATGCAACAAATACCCCCTAATTGCAGTATTTTTGCAAAAAAGGTAGTCATGCAATTCGTAGATATAAAAAATGACATTGCTTTTCGGAAGATTTTCGGCAATGAAAACAAGAAAATCATCCTTATTTCTTTCCTCAACGCTGTGATGAAGTTGAAGGGCAAGGATGCCATTGAGGACGTTGAAATCCTCAACCCTTACCAATTGCCCATCATCAAAAATCTGAAAGCATCCATCATTGACATAAAGGCGCGTGACAAAAAGGGCAAAACCTACATTATTGAGATGCAAGTCGCCGAGCCTGACGGCTTGGACAAACGATTGCTTTACTACGCCAGCAAGGAATATTCGCAACAGATTGAAAGTGGCGAATACTACACCCAACTAAAACCGGTAATATTTATTGGGATTTTCGATTTCAAGTTTACTGAAGGAAACAGGTACCTGTCCCATCATGCTGTTTGCGATGTTGAGAACGGAGAGCGAACTATCAAGGACATGGATTTCTATTTTATTGAACTGCCCAAGTTCAATACTCCAATGGCTGACCTCAAAGAAATAACTGATAAGTGGATATTTTTTATCAAAGAAGCCGAAAACCTGAGTGTTGTTCCTGAAAATGTGGATGATGAAGGATTGAAAGCAGCATATCAAGATGCCAACAAACACGCATGGGGAAAGGAGGAGCTAGAAGCTTATGATTATGCCGCGATGCGTGAGCAGGACGAAAGAGGCAAGTTGGTTCAGGCTGAAAAGAAAGGAATATTAAAAGTTGCTAAAACAATGAAAGACAAGGGAATGGATACTAATTCTATTGCAGACCTAACAGGATTGCCAATAGAAGATATAGAAAGCATATAAATACATAATCGCCAAACACTAACGAGTTAGGGCGCTGGCGCAAGGCTTCAGCGCAGGTTGCTTAACCCGATTCGCCTCACCTGAACGCCTCATCAGGTGTCCCTTGCCCTTCCAATAATCGACACCCCAGGGCCGCGCTCGGCGCTTGGCCGTCATTTTTTATGAATTTTGAACACCGAGCGAGCTGAGAAGTAGTTTTTATAGCCTATTTATTTGGCGGGCATCTCAAATATTTTTTCATCCACCGCCTCATTGATTCTGATGGCCGTAACCGTTGTAACAGAGTTGCCCATCACGGGGTTGTTCTGTTCAATGGTGTAAGGGAATACTACACCACCTTCTCGTTTAAAATTGGAATAGATGTTTTCGGTGGTCATTTCTTTGCCATCGACGATGGAGACCGTAATATTTTTGATTTGATACCAGCTTTGAGGGTCAATCAGGGCGTACTCGGTTTTGCTTGCGCTTTTGACAATTTTGATTTTGTGCATCTCCGTGCCCTCCAGGTCTTCTTTCCCCATGTATTCCACCGAATGCCCTTTGGCTTTGTAGTTGTAGAGGGAACCGCTCAGGTCGGTCATGTCTTTCATATCCATCACCTGATCGGAGGTAAGGGCCTGTGCGTCCATTTGGCCGGCAAAAGGATTGTTCGCCCAGCCTTTATCCCCATTGACGCAAGTAGTTTGGGTCATGCCCATCACGGATACATCGACCCGCGCGGCTTTTAGATTGACCACCGTCATTGTCATGGGTATTTCCATTCCCGGCGCCGCTTGTACGGATACTTTGGTTTCCATTTTCATGGTTTTAACGGTTTCCCATGCGTTACCGCCCATCGCATGAAGGTGGTTTGCGATGATATCATCGGCTGTTTGCGTTTGTGCGGCAAAAACCAAAAGGCATAAAATTCCTGATACGAGTAGTCTGTTCATGTTTAAAAGTGGTATGGTTGAGTGATAAGGTTGCTATACTAAAGCAGGTATGCTTCCAGCAAATCGACCGGGATAATTTTTAATTTTTCACGCATTGGCGGCAAGTTAGGGTAGTTTTGAAGGATGGCAATCACTGTTTATCCCGAATTTCATTTTCTTTGCCTCAAATTCTTCACTATTTGTGCAAAATCCTGTCGAACCGCTTTCCATACTGCAACAATACTGGGGATACGACGCATTCCGGCCCTTGCAGGAAGATATTATCCGCTCCGTGTTGGACGGGCGCGATACCCTGGCCCTGCTGCCCACCGGCGGCGGCAAATCGGTTTGTTACCAGGTGCCCGCATTGTGTCAGGATGGCATTTGTATTGTGATTTCGCCCCTGATTGCCCTGATGAAAGACCAGGTGTTCAACCTGCAAAAACGGGGCATCCCCGCCGCTGCCATCTACTCGGGCATGAGTCGCCGAGAAATCGACATCCTGTTTGAAAATGCCTGCAACGGCGCTTATAAACTGCTGTATCTCAGCCCCGAACGCCTGTTGACGGAACTGGCCCGCGTTCGTATCCAGCGAATGAATGTGCGTTTGCTGGCCGTTGACGAGGCGCACTGTGTCAGTCAATGGGGTTATGATTTCAGACCGCCATACCTCCGTATTCCGGAACTGCGCGAGATACTGCCCGATGTTCCCATGCTGGCGTTGACTGCCACGGCTACGGCAGAGGTACTTGAAGATATTCAGGAGAAACTGACCTTTCGGAAGAAACACGTTTTTCGCCAGAGTTTTGTTCGCTCCAATTTGTCTTATTCCGTTTTATATGAAACCAAAAAGCGGGATAAATTGCTGGACATCCTGAAAAATGTGCCGGGCAGCGGCATCGTCTACGTCAGAAGCCGGGGCGAAGCAAAAGAAATCAGCCATTTTTTGCATCAAAACAAGATAAATGCGGGCCATTACCACGCCGGGTTAAGTACCGAGGATCGCAATGCCAGGCAGACGGAATGGATCGGTGGACAAACCCGCATCATTGTTTGCACCAATGCTTTCGGCATGGGCATCGACAAACCGGATGTGCGCATCGTCGTGCATCTACAGCTGCCCGACAGCCTGGAAGCCTATTTTCAGGAAGCCGGACGGGCAGGGCGCGACGGGCAAAAATCGTATGCCACGCTGCTGTATTCGCCCGCCGATGCCGACAGCCTTCGTTTTCACCTGCAAGCGGCTTTCCCTTCTGTGGAATTGCTGGCAAGGGTGTACCAGGCGCTTGGCAGCTACACACAACTGGCCGTGGGCGCCGGCATCGGCGAAACCTTCGATTTTGACCTGCCTTTTTTCTGCGCCACTTATAAACTCGAACAGGCGCAAACCCATGCCGCCCTGCGCATCCTCGAACAGGACGGCTGGATTGCCCTCAGCGATACAAGTTCCACGATGGCCAGGGCGCAGGTGATTGCTTCCCGGGAAGCGATTTATGATTACCAATTGCGGAATCCCCAGGCAGACGTTGTGATCAAGGTTTTACTGCGCGCCTACCCGGGTATCAACAGCCATTTTGCCGACATCAGCGAATCCCTGTTGGCGCAATACGCCAAAATACCCGTTGAAAACATACGCCAGGTGCTTCAAATGGCCAACCAGGAGGGCCTACTCGTGTATGAACCACAAAAAGACAAACCACAACTGACATTTACCCACGAACGGGTGTCTTCGGAAAATCTCCTGATCGACCACCAAAAACTGGCCTGGCGCAAACAACGCGCCATCGAACGTGTGGAACGATCCATACACTACGCCGAAACACGGCAATGCCGGAGTCAACTACTGCTTTCCTATTTCGATGAGCCGAACAGCCGCCGTTGCGGCATTTGCGATGTGTGTACCGGACGCAACAAAAGCGAGGTTTCCGTCGATACGTTTGAGGCCTACGAGCGAAAAATAAAGGATGTGCTGCTCAAAGAATCGCTACCGCCCGAAGAGGTGCTGAAAGCATTTGCCTTAAAACGACACGAGATGGTAGCCAAAGTGATGGGTTATCTGCTGGATGAGCGGAAAATGGTGCTGCAGGAGGATGGTACTTTGCGATGGAATGTGGATTGAAGGATTTTTTTTCTGCGTAGAGTGATGGCACACGGATTTGACGGATTGGACACGGATTTTTTCCCTCCATTTTCCATATCATGAAATCTTTTCACCCTGTTTCCGGTTAACACTCTCTCACAACTCACGTCTCACAACTCACGACTCACATTTATGGTTCGCCAGTTCGCCATATCCGACATGCATGGTTGCAGCAAAACCTTCACCGCTTTGTTGGATAAACTCGCATTGTCCACTTCGGATGAACTGTACTTGCTGGGCGATTATGTGGACCGGGGGCCTGATTCAAAAGGGGTGCTGGACACCATTTTCAGGCTTCAAAAAGAGGGCTACCAGGTACATTGCCTCTGCGGCAACCACGAAGAACTGGTGTTGCAGGCAGCAAAGGGCGATTTTACAGGACTGGAACGCTGGCTCTTGACAGACGGAAAAGACACTATGAACAGTTTCGGGGTCGAAGCCATCGCCGATATTCCGGCTGAACACCTGCATTGGATGGCCGCCCTACCCTATTACTTGGAAGTCGGGCAATACCTGTTGGTACATGCCGGCCTGGATTTCAGTTTGCCTGATCCTTTGTCCCAAAAGGAGAAAATGTGTTGGATTCGGCATTGGTACGACGACATCCGCTACGATTGGCTGAAAGAACGAATCATCATCCATGGACATACGCCCGTTTTTACACAAACCATTGAAGATCAATTATCTGTGTTGCACAAAAACCGCTACTTAGATATTGATTCCGGCTGTGTGTTCTCCCATGAACGGTTTATCAACAAAGAAGGACTGGGTTATCTCTGCGCGTTTGATATGGTGAACCAGACGATTTTGTTTCAGCAGAATGTGGATTATTAAGTAAAAGGCAAAATAGCAAAGGGCAAAAAGCAAAGGGCAATGTACGCTCGTTAAACAGTGTGTTTGCCTGTTGCCTGTTGCCTCCTCCTTTTTGCCCCTTGCCCTTTGCTATTTTGCCCTTTTACTTAGTGTGAATCTTCCACCTTCACTACTTTTTCCGTAAAGGATAGCCTTCCCGATTTAAAACGCAAAGCATAAAACCCCGTTGCAATAGAGAGAAAATCCAGCCTGAGTAAATCATTGCTTAGCCATTCATATTGATCCGAATTAAACCCTACCCTTTTCCCGTCCGCAGCAAAAATTTCCACGGATAAAAAGTCTTGTTGCAATGCCTCCGAAAATGAAATAAACGCGCTGCCCCGGTTAGGGTTGGGGAAAAGCGTGTATGTGAGCGGCAAATCTGGTTTGGGCAAAAAGAAAGAGTCGATCCTGGTTCCAATCAGCATAGTATCCATCCACGCAAGCGCATTATTGGAAAAATGATAATACCCATGTAAGGTGTCTGTCAAAATCCCGCCGCAGGTACTCCGGGTAAGTAAATGAATCGTATCCTGATAGGTAGTCGTTTGTATCCAGTTTTGGTTGATTTGCAATGTATCCGTCCGAACGAGGCGCACGTAGTTGATCGTATCCGTGCTTGTTTGTGTATAGATGGACTGGACAATCATTGTTGTATCCATTTGAGTTGTTGTAAGGATGCCTTCAAATGTGATCACAGTGGTAGTTGGATTAAAAATCGAATTTTGCCCATTGTTATACAGCAGCACAATTCCCGTGTTGCTACTTGCGATAGCGACGTCTTTCATCCCATCCTGATTCAGGTCACCGACGGCCAGTCCTTTGGAGTTGAAATGCGATGAATTAGGTACATCAAATTGCATATAACTGCTGTACTGACCGGCCGGCGTTCCATTATAAACCGACATGCGAAGCCAGCCGCCGTGTACCACGACAATCTCATCATATCCATCACAATTCACATCGGTCACTACTACAGGTTCAGGAATGTCATAGGCTTGCCGGACGGAAGGAGGTCCAACAATTCCATTATTTCCCTGTATCCACAGGTTAAGGTTTGCCGCAGGCATGTTCCAGGGCGAGGTGGTAACCAGATCGTTTTTACCATCTCCATTTAGATCTCCCACCCCGATGCAGTACGGCGTGGTAGGAAACTCCGGCTGTCCCGATGGCAATAAAAATGAGGGAATCGACAGTGATCCATCTGCCTGTTGGGAGTACAAAACCAGCCCTCCGGTCGGATATGCTGAAATAAATACCAGGTCATCCAGCTGGTCATTGTTGAGATCGGCAATTTCCACGTTTCGGAAATCACTGAAGGGCGTAGTCATCTGTTGCGTCAAAAACGAACCGGCAGGCGTTCCGTAATGCAGCGTTACAAAAAAATCGCCTCCATTGGTTACCGCAATATCTGTAAATCCGTCATGGTTCAAATCACCTTTCGCAATGTTCCCGGCATACTGGCCGGAAAAAATATTTACAACGGGGTCAAATCCGCCGGAAAATCTACTGTAAAATATCCCGATAGAATCGCCATGGGTAAATATGATATCCGGCCGGCCGTCATGGTTGAGATCATCCGCAACCATGGAACGATTCCCTTGGAAAGTTTTGGGAGCGGAAAATACCTGCGGCGTATCGAGTACCCGTTGCTCATTCTGGTAATAAATCAACAACTTATAATCGGGGTCTACCTGAAACGAATAACTCGTCATAGCGGCCAGGTCATTCCTGCCGTCCTGGTTAAAGTCTGCGATAAGCACAGATTCCGGCGGAGCGCCAGTCGGTATATTCCGGTAGGCTTGAAAGGAGATTTGTGCGTACAAACCTGGTTTAAGGAAGATTAACCACACAAAAATGTACAAAAAACGGTTCATAGTTTGAATCAAATGAAAAGGTAACGCGCATATTCAGCGAAGCAGTGTCACATTTCCTTTTTTTACCAATTCCTGCTCATTGGCGCAGCGTACCCGGAGATAATAACCATACGTTTCCGCCGGTTGCGGCGAACCCTGGAAAGTGCCGTCCCAGGCGTCATCAGGTGTAAACGCTTCAAATATTTTTTGTCCCCAACGGTTAAAAACAGCCCAGTACACTTCTTTTACAAAACTGCTTTCTAACTTCAGAATATCGTTTTCGGTATCGCCATTGGGCGAAAACGCCGTGGGAAAAAAGATAAACGGTTCGCCGCATTCCGGAAACAAGACCCGGAGCGTCACTTCGCCTCGCACTTCACAACCACTTGATAATAAGGCCCTTACAATATAAGTAGTGGTATCGGTCGGCGTAGCGACCGGGTTAGGTATGCTGGCGGAAGATAGTGTGCCGGTAGGCTCCCATACAAATCCCGTCGCACCGGGAAAAGTGGCTTCCAACTGGGAAGACTCGCCAATCAGTAAGATCGTCGGATCAGCCGTTACGGTGAGCGCTCCGGGATTGAGCACCGCTACTTTGATGTCTTTCTCCGTCAGGCAGGGGCCGTTACCCGATATTTCCACACTGTAATTAGTGGTATTGACGGGAAAAGCAAGCGGATTGGGCGCATTGGCATTGGAAAGTGTAGCGCTTGGCGTCCACCTGTAGGTAAAATCAATATCCGCATTTGGAAACAATGGAATGGTATCGCCGGCACAAATAGCCAGGCTGTCGGCCAGCAGGTTAACCGGCGGAACAGGCGATTTAAAGGGCAGTGTAATGGAATTGGTGCATCCATTCGACGAAGTGACCGTCAGCATCAGCTGATAAACACCGGGCAAAGTCACGGTAAAGTCGGGGTTTTGTTCCACGGACTGCTCCAATGTATTGCCCGGACCACTCAATCTCCATTGCCAGGAAGCGATTCCATGGGTATCATCGACACTCAAGTCGGTGGCTTGTACCAGTGCCCCTGATATATCGCAATCCGGGAATTGTATATCGAGCGCTGCATCCACAAAAGATTGTGTGAGATGAATTTGTTTAAAACTTGTATCACTACAAACGCCGCCCGGATTGGCAATCAGGGCAATAGTGTAAAAACCGGTATCCGGGTAAATAAACACCGGCGCAAAAGCGCCGGATGTTTGGCCCTGCTCGCCCTCCCAATCAAAATACCAGTTGAATGAAGTAGAAGAGGAACTTTGATTCTGAAAGGTTACCCGCAAGGTGTCACACACCACTTCGGGCGTAAAAAACGCGGCAACCGGTTGTCCACAATCGGCAACATTGTATTGAAAATCCCGGCGGGTGGTGGATAATATCTGACCGGCACGGTATTCATCCACACAAATACCCACCACATAATTGCCCAGCATATTCGGTATGCCGGTCAAAAAACCGGTATGAATATCAATGGTGAGCGGCTCGCCGCCCAGCATATTGGAAAGGTTGTAGGGCGGTTCCAGCCAGGTAACTTCCTGGTACGGCCCAGGATTGGGGGGCTGCGGAATCGGCCAGGTATCGGAGGCGCCGGTCAGGGGTGTGCAAAGCCGGTACACCAGCGAATCGCCATCGGCATCGGAGGCGGAATGGTCAAAGTCGATGGGTTCATGCACACAAATAGCCACCGGTGGCCAATTGTTAAATACAGCGCTTGAATTACATTCCATCAATGCCCGTTCCGATATTTCCGCTGTAAATGACGCACCGGTCGCCAAGGGTTCGACAATATTTCGAATCAGAAAATTGCGGCAACAGCGTTGGTACACGATGGTATAACCTCCCGGCACGGTTGGCAAGGTCACTATACCTTCGTACGTTGTTCGATGCACGCATACATTTGGAGGAGCGATCAGACAGGGATTGGCAAGTGTAACCGGCAGCGTATCGTCCGGACTGACCAATATTATCAGTGAATCGACAAGATTCCATTGTGCATTGTACACACCAATATATGCCGGGTTGTCAAACCAGGGTAGACCGTTGTAACAATCGCGATAAACTGTCAGTCTGACCCTGAATTGCTGATCGCCCAGGCACTCGTAGGTTATTTCACCGCCCACAATATGGGTGGCATACAAGGCAGGGACGCATCGAAACAAAAACAAGAAAAGAAACAGTCATTGGAATACGATTGTTGCGCTTCTGGAATCTTGTATTTCAACTACTTTCGCCTGTCTTCCTCACCACGATAATCTGTCATGCGCCTGAGCCTGTTTCTT
>JAYSZC010000576.1:0-3740 GCA_043738235.1 Lewinellaceae bacterium
GCTCAAAAACAGGTTTGTAAGAGTTGGTTGCCTGGTTGTCGAATACTCCGGTCAGGATGACCTTCGGGCTGCAAAGGCTCGCCATGCTTTCTCCAAGCCCGGCGAGTTGTTGGGCACGTAGATTGGAGCGTTTTTCATGAATATACTTTTCCTCTGCCTTTTGTACCGCTTCGGCTGCCATGTCGAAGGCATCTTCCATCGGCCCCTTTGTTTTGTCGCCCACATAGGTCAGGGCGAATACGATTCCACTTCCGAGAACGAAGGCGGCCATAGCAATTACAACACGATTTATTAACTTCATAAGCCATTATTATTACGCTTTATTAAATGTTTTCCACATGCACAGTATCCCAGGGTGCTTCCACCTTGAGCTGCCGGGCCTCCAGTGCTGCAAATATTCCTCCAGCAGAAAGCACCCAGGCAATGAATGCAAAGCCTATCATGCCCCATGTCCTTTCGGCTGAAAACACCAGTTCGTCTTCCGGAAGATAATATGTCCGGTACATCCAAACGGCTGCAACAACCACTACAAAAGCCGCCAAATGCAGTACCAGTGGGCGGGCAAATGATGTGAAGTAACCGGTGACCGCCTTTTTCGCAGTAGGGATATATGGAATATCGGCATTCACCAAAGCAAGAAAAAAGGCTTTGGCGAAAACCGGAGTGCAGGCAAATTTCAGTACCATACCCCGCCAATGCAGTCCATGCTCCTTTTCGGGATGGCAAAGCCAGCGTTGGGCATAAAAATAGATGGCTGCATCAACAGCAAGCACCAACAACCCGTTCAGTATAAATTCCACGATTCGGATTTGTGCGGGTAGGATGCCTGTGGCGAGATATATAAAGGGTAACAGGGTGAATATCAACATGGTCACGCCAGTCAGGTAGTAGGTGCTGATGGTAGTATACAACAGTTTTTGCCACCATCCAAGATGCCGCCACAAGCGCGGCAATTCTGAAAATGCAACTTCGAACAAGCCTCTGGCCCATTTCAATTGTTGTTTGCAAAACGAGCCTAAATCTTCCGGCACAAGTCCACGGCTGACGATGACAGGGTTGTAAACCGACTTCCATCCTTTGGCATGAATACGAATAGAAGTAATCAAATCTTCTGCAAGCCCGATGCCATGCCCCCCAATGCTTTCGAGGGCTGCTTTCCTAAATGTACAGTTGGCGCCGATGGCAACGGCTCCGCCCATGCCATGCAGCGCCATTTGAGTAGGGCCGTAAAACGAGTACGTCTGCTCTGCTGCCCCAGCTGCCGTGAACGAGCGGTACTGGTTGTAGTAGGCCTGTGATACTTGTACGAAGCCCACTTTTTCATCCTGAAAATAGCCAAGCGTTTGGTGCAAAAACGGGGGAAAGGGTATGTGGTCGGGGTCGAGGATGAGGATAAAATCTTCTTTGGTACGCTTCAATGCCTCGTTAATTTTGCCTGCCTTGGCGCCCGGATAGCCCACTATTTCGAGCCAGGTCGCCCCATTCCGTTCCGCAATTTCCCGCATGACCGGGTTGCGGGTATCATCGAGGAGATAGGTGGTGTGCGGGTAAGCAATACGGGCGCAGGCAGCCAGCGTTTTTTCAAACATCTCCGGTGGTTCCCCGGGAGATGAGGTAGTAAAAATCGCTACCCGCAGACCATTTGCCGGCACAGGAGCAGGCTCGGCTTTCCGGATGTGCAGCAGACCGATCCATACCAACACAAGCCGCAATATGCTCCACCAAAAAGCCAGACTCAGCAGGAAGAACAACACCGGATTGCCAATATGCTCTTCCCGAAACCACCAGTCGGCTAATTTCAGGATCCCGACAATGCCGGCCGCTACGAATATCTTGAGTACAAACCGGTCTGCCGGACGGACATTTGCAGCTCGCCTGAACGCCCAGAGGTTGTTGGACTTTTCCTTTCCGGCCCGGCTTTTTGAGCGGCGTTGCTTGCTGCGTTCGCTGGATTTCACGTTCAAACTTTTATCGATTTTGGTTACCGTCCATTGCAGTTGGAATGCTCCCGCTCATTGGTCGAATATTTTCTTCACGAACAAGCCTGCCGAATGGTTTTCATAAAAAAAATTGCGGGTAAACGAATAATTCACCCCAATGGATAAATCGCCGTGCAATTGGAAAAGCAAACTGGCGCCCGCTTCCACAGGGATAAATTCCGTTTTCAGAAACGCCCGTTGAATGAATTGTTCTCCGTTTGGCCCGGTACTGAGGTAGAGGTAGGGATTCATAGCACTGGCCTGCAAGCCGTACTTACCCTTTAGGCCCCCACTGATGTTTTCGGAAAAATGATACTCCACCTGCGCCAAAATGGCGTGAATGCTCATTTGTTCAGGAGTGAAATAGGGAAAAAAAGCGCCCCTTATTTCCGCCTCCGGGTCGAAGGGATTTAAAATTTCAGCCAGGCTTTTTTTTGGGTTAAACCGGTTCTCTTTCGAGTCGGCAAAACCGAAACTGTACCCTGCCCTGCCGGAAAATCGCTGCAAAACGAGCGGTGGCGAAAGCATCCATACCCATGTTGACAGCACCTGGTTGCCGTCCTGGAAATAAGTTGGCTGTACCCCCGTATTCGCCCAAAAACCATGCCTCTCGTGCCAGTCGAGTGTTAAGAGAATTTGATTTTCAAAAATGCCGGCGCTTATGCTCGAAATGTTCCAGAGGGAAGGTTTTCTTCCAAGCTCCGCAGTGAGCGACAAGCCCTCCGGCAGCCGCTGCGTCGCCCGCAGCTGACCCGTAAGTGCAGTTCCACAGTTCTCTAATTGAAAAATCCCCCCCTGCACGTAGAGCACAGTACCCTGCTGCGACAGGCGCATGCTATTTGAGATATTGAAAGCATAGGCATTTATCCAAATAGTGTCGAGCCTGAAAAGCGAAGCGGATGCCATTGTAGTCAGGTCGAGGTAGCGGTTGAAATATTTGCCTCCGGCAATTTGTGGTTCTATTTTCAACAGAGGCTGGTCATCTTTCAGAAAATTGCTGCCGAGAGTCAACCAGTGTGCCTGTGCAAGGCTAATTTTGTTCGCCAGGGCGTTGGTTGCAGGCTTTTTTGCCGCCTTCCATGATGTCGCTGCCAGCCGTTCCGCTTTTTTAAAATCGCCTGTCCAGTAATGGTATTTAGCCTGTACAAAAAGGGCGTGGGCATCGCTATTTTTTCCCTTCGGCAATTCAGCCATTGCTGCCTTCGCTTTGCCGAACCGGCCCATGTTGAGCAGCGTTTCGACAAAATCGAGGCGCAGATAAAAGTTGTCGGGTTGGAGGGCGATGGCTTCCCGGTACAGCGATTCGGAGCGGTTGAATTTTTTCCCTGAGTATTCAACTTGGGCGTAGAGCCACAAAGTCTCTGCATGTGGCGGGCGGGCGTCACACCAGGCCTCTAACAGGCGGGAGGCTTCCCGCGCCTTTCCCTTTTCCTTCAACTGCCTGATAAGTGCAATAGTGTCGGGAGCAGACTGACCTGACAACAGCGCACCAAACAAAAGCACTAAACCAAATAAAAGCAAAAACTTAAGGTATTTCATGTTCAAAATCGTCGAACTGCCCGTACGCGGTAGATTTTGCGCTTAAAACCGGGATAGGGTCTCTATGCCCTATGAACGCTTTGGCAAGAACCCTGCCATGAAATTGAATTACTTCTTTTCCAAACGCTTCACGCGTTCTTCCAATGCCTTTACACGTTCTTCAAGCCTTGCTTTTCGATCGTAAGGGATAGAATCCTCGTTTACCTGAAGGCTTTTTTCCTC
>JAYSZC010000577.1:0-3736 GCA_043738235.1 Lewinellaceae bacterium
TTTGTTCCATTGATTTTCAAAAAACGCACCTGACTTCTAGGGTGCCATTTTTGAATATCCTTTGCAAATAACAAAAGCGCTGCTTGTCTTAATCGTAAACCACTAGTTGAATATTCAGCAAGTCCTAATTGTTGTAAATATTTTTCAACGGTCATTCCTTTAAGATAAGAATCCGCAAGACCTTGTATGAGTTGAATATCTAAATCATTAATTATCGCCCCGTCTACATACTGTCGATCGTATTCTCTTGACTTGACTTCTTGTCGTTCAAACTGCAAACGAGTAATACTTGCCGGAATGGTTCTTTTATCCTTCCTAACCATCACCCTCCCATCGGGTAATTGATAAATTTCAGAAGTGCCTTTGTCTACTTGAAAAAATAGAATGGTCTTTTCATCTATTTGTATCTTCTGGCGGTAAATTATCGGCAATTGTTGCCCTTTAAAAATGTGGGAGTTTACGGCTTCCATCATCATCTGAATATCTTCCCCCGAATGAGGGATACCAGATACGGTTCCGTCATCTTCTACACCAATGATTAATTCTCCTCCGTCGGTGTTGGCAAATGCCACCAGCGCTTCTGCTATATCCTCGCATATTTTTTTTGTTATTCGAGGTTTTTTGGCGCCCGGCTTGCTTTCTAAAGCAGATTTAAATTCCCGAAAGTCACTTTCTCCTACGAGAATAGAATTTTTTATCCTTTCCTGGAGAAAAAGTGTATCCATGTTAAAAACAATTTTTAGAGAGTAACAATTTCGCCTAGTAACGTCGCGCTATTCACATCCCTCACCCGCACCATCGCATAATCGCCCGGCTTGAGTCCTTCCACTTTCGGAAACACGATCACTTTGTTCTGCGTATTCCGGCCGCTGAAATCCTGGTCCGACTTGCGGGAGTTGCCCTCGATCAGCACTTTGAATGTTTTGCCGATGTCGGCCTGGTTATGGCGCAGGCTGACGGCCCTTTGTACGCGGATCACTTCGCTGAGCCGCTGTTTTTTGACTTCTTCCGGGATGTCGTCGGCATATTTGCGGGCGGCCAGGGTGCCGGGCCGCTCTGAATAGTAGAACATATAAGACATGGAGTAGTTGGCCCAGTCGATGATACTCAGGGTATCCTGGTGTTCTTCTTCTGTTTCGCTGCAAAAACCGGTGATAATGTCGCTCGATACGGCGCAATCCGGCATAATGCGGCGGATGGCTTCGATGCGGTTCATATACCAGGCGCGGTCGTAGGTGCGGTTCATCAATTCCAGTACGCGGCTGTTGCCCGATTGTACCGGCAGGTGGATGTATTTGCAGATATTCTCATATTTCGCCATGATGTGCAGCACCTCGTCGGTCATGTCTTTCGGGTGGCTGGTGCTGAAGCGCACCCGCAGGTCGGGATGCACTAAAGCGGTCATTTCCAGCAGGTTATCGAAACGAACGTGTTCGCCAGTGTCAGGATTTTCCCATTTGTAGGAATCCACATTTTGTCCTAACAACGTGACTTCGCGGTAGCCGCGCTCGTACAGATCGACCGCTTCGGAGATGATGCTAAACGGGTCGCGCGAACGCTCCCGGCCACGGGTAAAAGGTACCACGCAAAAGGAGCACATATTGTCGCAGCCGCGCATGATGGAAATAAAGGCGGTAATCCCGTTGCTTTCTAAGCGCACCGGGCTGATGTCGGCGTATGTTTCTTCGCGGCTAAGCAGGACGTTCACCATGCGGTGGCCTTCTTCGGTAGCGCCAATGAGATTGGGCAGGTCGCGATAAGCGTCTGGGCCGACGACGAGGTCGACGAGTTTTTCTTCTTCGAGCCACTGTTTTTTCAGGCGTTCAGCCATGCACCCGAGAACGCCCACTTTCATGCCGGGGCGCTGCTTTTTCAATTTCTCGAAGATTCTGAGGCGTTTGCGCACCGTTTCCTCCGCTTTTTCGCGGATGGAGCAGGTATTGATCAGGATCAGATCACTTTCTTCTATGTTGCGGGTAGGGGAGTAGCCCACATCGCCGAGGATGCTCGCGACGATTTCAGAATCGCTGAAATTCATCTGGCAGCCGTAACTTTCGATGTAAAACCGCTTGATGCCCGGCGCGCTGCTTTCCTGCCAGTGCTCTTTGAACAACACGGCGCCCTGACGCGCTTCGTCTATGGTTTTTATCCCTTCTATGGTCGGGTTGCTGTCGTACATGTCTTAAAAAACCTTTGATAATGGTAAAGCGCCGCAAAGATAGGCGATACTTGTCAAACCACGTGACAAAATGTCATATTTGCTGTGGGACATGAAAAAAAGCCCGGCTGTGGAACCGGGCTGTTGGAATGAGGGTTGGTGGAGGTTGATAAGGGTTGATGAAGGTTTATAAGGTTGATAAGGGTTTATAAGGTTGATAAGGTTTATAAGGTTGATAATACAACTACTCGAAAAGAAAGAAGATGTTTCTATACCGAGTAATTGTATTATCAACCTTATCAACCTTATCAACCTTATCAACCTTTATCAACCTAAATAACGATCAGCAATGTTTTAACCGTCAGTTTCAAAATATCCACTGCAATATCTTCAAACTTGGCTTTTGAAACAGCCGCTTCGGACAGCAGTTCGATTTTCAACTGCGCCCAACGGCCCTGCATCAGCATTTCATAATCGGCTTGCTTGATTTTTTTGTCAGCCAGCATTTCTGTGTAACGACGGGCGTCTTTTTTCATGCTGTTATGGAGTTTGGTCGCAGCGGCTTCATAGTGCTTGCGACGGCGCTTCACAAAATTGCTCACCATATCTACGATCTGGTTGTCCAATCCGTCCAGCGCATCCTGAATTTCTTGACCTTTACCTGGCATATTGTTTTGTTGAGTGTAGGATTTTGGTAAATAATAAATGTTATTGGGATATTGGGATATTGGGATATTTTATTGATAATCAGATAATTGGGCTATAATATCCCAATATCCCAATACCCCAATATCATTTCTTCTTGGCGCTTTCAGCCCTTTTGATGGCGTCCAGGCTTTTGGTGACCTGCATGGTGGCTTCTTTGATAAAATCCTTGTCTAATTTACCGTTTTCTTTCCAGCGTGCAAAAAATGGGCTGACGAGGTCGTTTTGTAAAATTTTCCAGGAATCCGCCACTTCCTTGTTCTTTTTCAAGGAGGCTGCATGGGTGGCTGCTTTGCCGATATCGCTCAAAATGGAAGTTGCAGCAGGTTCATGTTTACTGTACGCTTCCGTCGCTTTTTCCATCAATTTGGGTAGTTTGTTGGAAATGTTTGTGAGATTTTCCACACTGACGGCATCATACGCTGCAACACAGGATGATAATGTCGTCATTGCGCCGACACAAAACAGGGCGAGAGTCAGGACTAAAGTGTTGATTTTCAATGATGAAAGAAGAGTTTTCATGTTAAATGAAAATTTGTTGTTAAAAAGGTTTTTGAAAACGCAGGTGAAAGTATGACAATAAAACTACTCCGCCAAAGCCTTTTTATAGGTAGCCAGGTATCGTTCCCGCGCAAAAACGTGTTCTACCATCGGTTTGGTGTATTGAGGCGTCCCAAATTCGGGTACCCACTGCCGGATATATTTAAATTCGGGGTCAAATTTTTTGGTTTGTTCCGAGGGGTTGAAAATGCGAAAATACGGCGCTGCATCCGTGCCGCATCCTGCCGCCCACTGCCAGCCGCCGGAATTGCTGGCGAGGTCGAAATCGAGCAGTTTTTCCGCAAAATAAGCCTCGCCCAGCCGCCAGTCGAT
>JAYSZC010000578.1:0-3734 GCA_043738235.1 Lewinellaceae bacterium
GGATGCCAAAGGCGAAGCACCCCTAAACACGAAACACCATACACCAAATACTAAACACCAAATTTCCTGATATCCGCCACGTCCAGCGCTTCTTTCAAATCTTCTGGCTGCTCAATGGCTGCCAGGAGCGCCCTCAACATTTGTTCAAGGCTGACGAGTCCGAAGGCTTTGGCTTTTCGGCGGGTAACCGGCAGCAGCTCCAAAACCTTGTACAAAGGCCATAACAACAACGGCCACCAGTGTCCAGGCCCAACTACGTACCAGGGGCGGATAAATGTGTGCGGCAGACCGCTTGCCAGCACCAGCTGTTCTCCCTGCGCCCGTACCTGCTGGTAATCGCGCATGATACCGCTCGGCTCCTGCGTCACGCTGACATACACGAAATGCCCGGCTTTGGCTTGTTTGGCCGCTTCTGCGGAGGCTTTGATGGATTCCAGGTCGATTTTGTAGAATAAATCGCGTTTACGCGGTGAGGGATGCGGCACACCCAGCAACTGTACAAAAACACAGCCTTCCGGGATATGTGGGCGCAGACTTTCCGGATCAAAAGGGTTGCCGAACACTATGGCCGCATCGGGCGGCACTTTGGCCTCCGAACTGGGCCGTACAAATAAAATGACCCGGTGGCCGCGTTGCAACAACTGCCGCGTGAGTCGCGCACCGATGTATCCGGTGCCGCCGGTGAGGAAAATGGTTTTCATTTATCTTTATGCTTGTTTCAAATAAATCATATACGATGTTGCGCCCAGTCGGAGACAAAAGCGCGACAAAAAACAAAAATAATCATGCCGGCACAACTGCTTACCCTGCTCGCCGCCGCTATTTTCCTGGTACTCGGTACGATGCACCTGGTGTATACCTTTTTTTCCGATAAATTCCTGGCCAGGGATGCTGCCACGGTGGAAAGTATGAAAATACACAGCCCGGTGCTGACCCGGAAAACCACCATGTGGAAAGCCTGGATCGGATTCAATGGCAGCCATAGTTCCGGTGCTATGTTTATCGGTTTGGTCAATATTATCCTGGCGGGTTGGCATTTTGATATGTATCAAAAGGCTGTTGAATTGCAGGCTTTAAACCTGATTACCTCCGTTTTTTATTTGTGGCTGGGGAAAAAATACTGGTTTAATATTCCATTTAATGGAATACTCGTGGCAACAATCTGTTTTATGGTTGCCCTGGTATTTATGAACTGGTAAGAATCGATACGATTTTTACATTCATGTTGCCCGGTACATTGTATTCCCTTTCAATTAAACATATCCACCATGGCAGACGAAAACAAGCAACCATCCAACCTGTGGCCGATCCCCCAATTCCGTTTTATGGTATTCTTTGGCGATCACTTTGAAGTAGCATTCCAGGAGGTATCCGGCCTGGATACCGAGTATGATGCGATAGAATACCGCGGCGGAAACAACCCGCAATTCCAGACTACTAAAATGCCGAACATTAAAAAACACACCGAAATTACCCTCAAAAAAGGGATGATCAAAGATGGCACAAAAGGTTTTGACTACTTTTCAGGTGTAAAAATGAACAGCGTGATCAAGGAAACGGTCATGATTCAATTACTGGATGAGGCGGACAAGCCTATGTTTTCCTGGACTTTAAAAAATGCGTTCCCTAAAAAAGTATCCGGAATGAACATGATTGCAAAAACTGGCGAGGTTGCCATCGAGGAGTTAATACTGGCGCACGAAGGGTTAACGATGACAACATAAAACCCTTAAATACCCGTTCAGCGCGCCAATTGCCTGCTTGGGTCAGTTGTTTTTGGAGCGCACGGCAGGCAGCGGTTCTTTTGTATCATCAATTGTCCACAAAAAAACTGCTATCATGCGTTATATCAAAATTTTGCCGCTGCTCTTTGCTTTCTCCGCGCTGGTATTTTTCGCCGGCTGCACTTCCTCCGACGACAACCCTTCCAACAATAACAACGGAAGCAATAACACACCCGGCGCCGGCCAGTGGAAAGTATCCTACTTTTTTGACAAACAAGTCGAAACAGGCAACTACAACAGTTACACCTTCGAATTCGGCGCCAACGGCAGCATGAGCGCCACCAACGGCAGCCAAACCTGGAACGGTACCTGGCTAACGGGCTACGACGACAGCGCCGACAAATTCCTCCTGGATTTTAACGGAACTGTCCCCAGCGCACTGGGCGAACTGGAAGAAGACTGGCGTATCATCGAAATCCGGGACGACTTTATGCACTTTGAGCACACCAGCGGCGGCAACGGCGATACGGATGTGCTGAAGTTCACAAAGTGAGTGGTGAGTCGTGAGTCGTGAGTGGCATTTCGTTAAGGGAAAGAACGCAATATTTTTCTAACGGAATGCCACTCACAACTCACCACCCACGATTTCAGGCCTGAAAAACCAAATCTAAAACCAAAAGAGTGGCCAAGCGGGATGTCTCTCACGCTCTCACCTCTCACCTCTCACTTCTCACTTCTAATCTTCCCGGCTCCCGTCATCCGCCATTCGCACCATTTTGGGCGAGAATTTAGCGACCACATCCACCAGTTCCTGTTGCGATGCCATCACCTGGTGGATGTTTTTATAAGCCATCGGGGCTTCATCGAGGCCACCGCCGATCAGCGAGACCCCCACTTCCTGCAAAATGGCGCGAAGATCGGCTTTACTTATGTTTTTAATTGCCTGCGTACGGCTCATCAGGCGGCCTGCGCCATGCGATGCCGAGTTGATGGACGAGGCATCTCCTTTCCCACGCACCAGGAATCCGGGCGCCGTCATAGAGCCTGGAATAATGCCCATCACACCTTTACCCGCCGGGGTAGCGCCTTTGCGGTGCACGATCAGTTCTTCGCCGTTCAGCATTTCTTTCCAGGCAAAATTGTGGTGGTTTTCCACTTTCGCCAGCACCGCAGCGCCGATGGCTTTGCTCAGTTTACGATGGATCACCTCGTGGCAGGCAGAAGCATAGTCGCCGGCCAGATTCATCGCTAACCAGTATTCCTGCCCTGCTTCGCTGTCCATATCGAGATAGGCCAGGTTAGCGGCATAAGACGGCAATTTGCACATATCTTTGGCAATACGGGTATAATGCCCGGCCAGCGTAGCGCCCAGTCCGCGGGAACCCGAATGCGTGAGCAAAGCTAGGTAACGGCCTTTTTCCATACCCAGCACCTCGTCCTTTTCATCAAAATCAAGGATGCCCCATTCCACAAAGTGGTTGCCGCCGCCCGAGGAACCCAATTGTGCAAATGCTTTGTCTTTCAGGCCGCGCAGCAGTTTATTCATGTCGAACTCCTTGCGATCCAGCACGTTGCTGTACGCGCGATCCTTGCCTTTGAAACCATTTCCGGCGCCGAATACCGTGTGTGCGATCAGTTCGCGTTTATACATTGAGCGGTGATCGAAAAAATGTTTCTCGGGAATATCAAACACCGACAAGGCCATGCGGCAACCGATGTCCACCCCGACGCCATAGGGGATTATGGCATTTTTAGTGGCCAGCACTCCTCCGATGGGCAGGCCATAACCCTGGTGCGCGTCTGCCATCAGGGCGCCAGCCACGGTAATGGGCAATTTCATGGCAATGTCCATCTGGTTCAGCGCACCTGCTTCGATCTGTTCTTTGCCGAAGATGGCGTAATCAGCCGCAGTTTCTTTCAGGGCAATGGTCGTGTCGACCGCTTGTTTCGAACCTTCGATCATGGCTGTCGCCAGCGGAGCCAACACGGCATCATCGAGGTATGATTCAG
>JAYSZC010000579.1:0-1537 GCA_043738235.1 Lewinellaceae bacterium
ACATCGCCGGTAGGCACCCGGAAAAATTTTTCAAAAATACGCTCCTGAAATACTGCCGGGATACCGATACCGTTGTCTTCCACTTGCAGCGACAGTTGCTGGTTCCGGTGGGAAATACCGATCCTGATTTCCGGGTGCAGGCTGCTGTATTTGAGGGCATTATCCAGCAGGTTGTACACCACGCTGACGAGGTGCATCCGGTCGCCTTTCAGTGCAAAAAAGTCGCCTTCCGGCAGAAATTGCACCTGCGCCCGGTATTTTTCAAATTGCAGGCGCATAGAATGCAGGATTTCTTCCACCAGCATTTTCAGGTCGAGCGCTTCGCTGCGGAGTTCGGGTTCCTGTTTTTCAAACAGCGAAACGCGCAGCACTTTGTCGACCAGCAGCGATAGCCGGTTGAGTTCCATACCTGCAATATCGAGGTATTCCCGGGTACGCTGCGGGTTTTGCAGGGCGTCGAAATTTTGCAGGGCTTCCACGGCCACGCTCACCGTCGCAATAGGCGTTTTCAACTCGTGGGTCATATTGCGGATAAAATCGTTTTTCAACTCCGTGAGCCGGTGTTGTCGCAGCAGGCTTTGGTAAATAAAAAGAAAAGCCAGCGCCACACAAACGACCAACAAGGCTGAAAAAAGCAGTTGAGGCCACATACTGCGCAGCACCTGATTCCGATAGCCGTTGAGCACGGCGCCATATTGTTCGCCACTGAAGGCGTCGGTGTATGTGGCTGCCACCAAGCCTGTGGGGGCCAGACTGTCTTTGTATATCCGAACCAATTGCGCCGGTACGGGAGCGCCCGCTGCTGCTACGGTTTCCGCAAACTTCTTTTCCAAAATGGGGAAAACATCCTGCACCGCTTGTTTCGACAGCGTCGAATCAAAAACCAGCTGCGCCGAATCGCGTTCAATTGCCACTATCATGGATAGGCTACCCACGGTGCTTCCCGGTTCTGCAGGCCGCCCTATACCGGGCGATGCGGATTTCCAGAAATGCGTGGTGTCGGTCATCTCAATATGCTTGTATTCAAAGCCCGCCGAATCCATACGAATCATCTTGATTTTTTTCTGCGAAAGATCCGGCAGGCGCTCGGGCAGGCGCACATTAATCTGTACGCTGTCTTTTTCATCATTTAAGGTACGCACGATAAACCGGTCGAATGCACCGAGTTCAATCTTGCGTACGGCATTGACTAACAGCAGATTAGTATCCTGTTTTAGTTTGTCCACTTCATCGTCCCACACTTTTTCCAGAAACAAGTACACAAACGCCAGCAACAGCCCGATGCCGAGGGTCATCAGGAAAATGGCAAGTCGTTGGCGTGTGAATATCATCGTGTGTGGTGTGTGGTGTGTAGTGTTTGGGGTAGTAACTCTTGGTCAGGGTTTCAGATCCAAACATCAAAATACTATATGAAGAAAGAGGTTGTCTCATAAGGACCAACATCCGGAATGGCACAAATTTTTATTTCGTTTTCGCTACCAGAAACTTTCCAGGTTTTAAAAACCTGGAAAGTTTAGCACTCGATAAAAAATAAAAT
>JAYSZC010000580.1:0-3730 GCA_043738235.1 Lewinellaceae bacterium
GTTTGCAGCAGACCAGGAATAGCTGTATTCAGCGCCTGTGGACGATCCTGCCGCACTCAGATTTTGCAAGGTGTCGATACAGGTGAATGGCCCGGGAGAGGCCGCCAACACGACAGGAATGCCTGCTTCCTGGGTAACAGTGGCATTGTAAGCAGTGGTGCAACCATTCACAGGATTGCTTACCACCAGTGAATAAGCGCCCGGGGCATTGACACTTATACCGGAGCCATTACTGGCAGAAATAATATTGCCACCAGTGCCGGCCGTCCAGGAATACGTATAAGCAGCGGAAGGAGAAAACGGTGTGGTGGTAATGCTCTGTGTCGGAATGGCGCAGGTTAATTGAGCGGGCGGATGTACCTGAACCGCTGGTGGGAGGGTATCCTGGAGCACTTGTACCATATCCGTGGCTGAACAGCCATTGGTAGTGTTGGTAAGGGTAAGTTCATACATGCCCGGCGCAGATACCAAGGGATCAGCCGTATCTGCACCGGAAATAATGTTCCCGTCAGTAGTTGTCCAGGTATATGTGAGGGCGGCACCGGATATAGTACTTGTCACATGGAGCGCAGTTGAAAACACCGAGCAGGTAAGGGTATCGTCAGCAGAGGCAATTGCGGTAACGGCACTGGTATCTGCTGTAACCAAAACACTCGCAGTATCAGTACATCCATTAAAATAGTTGAGAACCGTCAGCGTGTACAATCCGGGCGCATTCACTTCCGGTGATAAGGTCTGTGCGCTATCCACAATATTCCCAGTTCCCGAAGTAGTCCAGTTATAACCGAAATTAAACCCTTCGGAAGATCCTGCTCCGGAAAGGACAACCGAGGTTTGCTGACAGCTGAGCGTATCCGCAGGCAAAGACGCTGCCATAGGCTGAACAAAATTGGATACAACCGGCACCGTATCAATGCTGATACAGCCATTAATCGGATCGGTTGTTTGTACGATATAAGTACCGGGAGCGGTTATTTCCGGACTGGGCGTATACTGTCCGGATGCAATATGTCCGCCATTCTCGGCAGTCCAGATTAACAAAACGAAAGGCGGCGGTGAAAGATTGACAAAAAGCCTGATGGTATCGGAATCACAATCGATGGATTCCGGCGGATTAATTACCGCATAAGGCAGGGTTTTATTGGCCACGACCACCACCGTATCACGGGCTATACATCCGTTGATTGTATTTGTTACCCTTAAAATATAAGTGCCCGGCATCCCCGCCTCGGCATTCTGGTTGGTTTGACCTGAAACGATCATGCCATTCGGCGTGGTCCAGAAATAAACCATACCTGCACCGGTACTCGAACCGGCGCCGGACAAAACAGCCGTTGACTGAACACAATTGATCGTATCGGAGCTGGCCTGCGCAACAACGAGACCGGTTTGCGACGTAACCGTCGTCAGGGCAGTAGAAGTGCAGCCTGTTACCGTATTCGTTATCATAAACTGGTAGGTACCCGGCTGATTAACGATAGCGTTTTTATTCGTCGTACTGCCTACAATATTTCCTGTCGTCACGACGGACCATTGATAGACTAAATTTGCCAGGCTAGGTGTAGCATTGCCGATTAAAGTCACCGTCGGCGCGGCGCAACTCAGTTGCGGCGGCGACAGAATAATGGCAGTCAGCGGATTGGAAGGAAATAACGCATTGACCGTAGTGGACTGTTCGCAAACCACCCCGCCGGCTGTTACAAACCTGACCGTCAATATATACGAACCGGTGCTGTTGACAACCGGATTCAGGGTATTTGCCCCGGAGACAATATTACCATCGGATGTCTGCCATTGATAGGTAACGCCAGGTCCGACCGTGGAACCTGCTCCGCTCAGCGTAACGGAGCCGCCCACACAGGGCAGAAACACATTGGGCATGGGCGCCATAGCCCGCACGTTTACCACTTCTACCCGAACAGTATCTGAAACCCGGCAAGTCGGTGAAAACACGATATCATCCACTGCGAAATCATTGCCACTCTGCACGGTATTCTGATTGACGATACAAATATTGGCGGTGGTGGCTGCGCCGCTGTTCCAGACGGCATAGAAATTTTGCCAGGTGCAGGTCTGACTGGAAACATTAAAAATGGTGCCAAGCGTGGCCCCGTTAATGGAAAATTGCAGGCGGGCAGGAGAAGCCGCCACCAAAGAAGTTGCCCAGGCAGTAAAAACATATTGTGTATTGGGCGAAACGCTGACCGTTTGGCACCACACATCCACACCCGGCGTGCCTGCACCGTTTACGGCCAACATATTGCCGGAGCCGCTGGTGTGGTCGCCGCAATTGGGGAAATTAGGGTGGGCAGCGTTCGGATCGGTCAGTACGTCATACACGCCTTCCGGCCAGAGGTCACCCGGATTGTGTATATAATCGTTGGTAAATCCGGTTGTACCCTGTTCAAAATCGCCGTTGACGATCAGATTGATCGAAGCATCCAGCGTCGTGGCAGTTAATATATAATTTGTTGTTTGCGAAATATTTACCGTCGGATTCAAAGTATTGCTGCCCGTCATTCCGGCAGTCGGCGACCAGGTGAACCCGAGGTGACTTCCCGTGATATTGCCTGATAGCTGCACGGAAGCCGGTGAAGTACATCGCACGATATCAGGACCGGTTGAAACAGTGATTGGACATTGTGCAGTAGCATTCGCACAAATTAAGACAAAGACAAGACACCCTGCAAGATGGCGGAACATAGAGCGGTAAGTAGTTGACGGTTCGTGGATCAGCTGGGAGGCTTAGCAAAAGTACAAATCATTTATTAAAGAAACCGCTTGGTTTTTATTTTCCGAAGACACCGGAAGATAAGTAGCGGTCGCCCCGGTCGCAAATAATACAAACGACGACCCCTTCCTCCAGTCCTTCCACCAATTTCCCGACTGCGGCAACGGCGCCGCCGCTGCTGACACCGGCAAATACGGCATCCTCGCGCGCTAAACGCCGCATCATCCCGGTCGCTTCGTCCAGCGATACATCGATAATGGTATCCACACGGGCAGGTTCAAATATTTTGGGCAAATAGGCCGGCGACCAACGCCGGATGCCAGGAATATTGGAACCATCCGTGGGTTGAACGCCTACGATTTGCACCTGTGGATTTTGCTCTTTTAAATAACGCGATACGCCCATGATAGTGCCGGTGGTTCCCATAGATGACACAAAATGGGTAATAGCGCCCGCAGTGTCCCGCCAGATTTCCGGGCCGGTAGTGGCATAATGCGCGCGCCAGTTGTCCGGATTGGCAAATTGATTGAGCAACAGATAATCTCCTTTTTCGGACATGCTTTCAGCCAACTCTCTGGAATATTCAATGGTCTGAACAGCCGGAGTCAAGATCACCTCCGCACCGTATGCTTCCATCGTTTGTACGCGCTCATCCGTAGAGTTATCAGGCATGATGAGTGTGATTTCGACGCCAAAAAGCCGCGCAATCATGGCCAGCGCAATACCTGTATTGCCGCTGGTCGCTTCAATCAGTTTCATGCCTGGTTTTAAATCGCCTCGTTCCAACGCGCCTTTAATCATGCCGTAAGCGGCCCTGTCTTTCACGCTGCCGCCCGGGTTTTGACCTTCTAATTTTCCGAAAATTTTTACGCCGGGTTTTTGAACCGAAAACCGTATTTCCACCAAAGGTGTGTTTCCAATAATGTCGCTGATCGTTGCCATGTGCCAATGTAAATAAAAGGACAAAATTGCAAAGGGCAAAAAGCAATGCAAATCAAT
>JAYSZC010000581.1:0-3719 GCA_043738235.1 Lewinellaceae bacterium
GGCGGCGGCGGAAGTATTTCAGGTAATCTTCCTCTGTCCAAGACAGGATTTGTATTTCTTTGAAAATGTGAAATATAGGGCGATTGTAGTCGCTGTCCACCCGCGCAAAAGGTGTTGCTCCGATCAGTGTAAACTGCGGCAAATGCTCCATCAGGTGGCGGATGCGATGCTGGCCGGTCCCGTCCAGCCTATCGAGCAGGTTCTGGAAGTTTTCAACCACCACAACGAGCAGGAATTTTCCTTCGTGTGCCGTCGCTTGCTGCTTACAGTAGGCCTCCAGTTCAGCAACGCTTTTTTGCCAGAGTTCTTCCGGTTCGCGCCATAAAGGCGTCACCGAGCGGAAGCCTTCACCATTTATTTGGCTTAAAATCATGCGAACGAGATCCGAAGCAAAACGCACATTGCTTTGTTCTTCCGGCAGAGAAATAAAGTGGCAATGCTGAAAGCGCTCATCGCGCTCGAACGTAATACGCAAGTACTTTAGAAAAAAAGACTTACCGCGCCCGCGTGGGCCGACCACCATCAGGTGCTGTTGCTCGTTTCCTGGCAAGTTGTCGGCCAGGGTTTCAAGCACAACGCTCAAAGCTTGCTTCCGACCGGTTGCGACGGCCAGCACGGTCTCGTCGTCCATGTTATAGGGATTAAATCGGGCAATATGGTGTACCATGTTTACAGATTTCTTTTGTGTATCCACCATTGGCGAATGAAGTTCAGGGAAAAAGCATAAGCCTCATGCCCGCGTACCGTCAGGAATTCGAGATCGAGCAACTTGATGAGCACATCATAACGGAAATTAGCATCTTGCTGCAAGGCGCTCAATGTGGTTGGCTCGTCTTGTGCTACTTTATCCAGAATGATAGTAGCCATCATGCGTTCGTCGCCGGTAAAAACAGCAAGGCGCTCATCGAATTGGTAAAGAAAATCCTTGAAAAGTCCTGGCACAATAGTGTTGTGATAGGTTTCTTCCACTGCTTCCGGGGTAGTGCAGCGGGCAGCAGCCACGGCATTAAATGCATATTGGAGGAAATAAGGTACATAATCGGGTATCAAATCCAGTAAACGCTGCGTGATAGCAGGTGTCCACCAATCGTATTGTTTGGAGGCAGCGAGAGTACTTAGCAATTGTTTGGCTACAGGCAATGGAAAAGGCTCCACCGGTAAAGAGTTCAGCCCGGCGAGCAGTTTGCGGGAGATACCGAGGTGATCGAGTTGGAGGTGGATATTGAGGGAGCCGGCAATACCCATAGGCAAGCCACTGTCGCGCCAGTTACGCAGAGTAGTTAGTGTTGATTGAATTTCCTTTATGCTATGCTCTGTGGTGCCGAGGTTTTGGAAAAAGAATGGCAATTCATCCAGAAAAAGTGCAGTTCGAGGTTCATTTTTAAAAAATGAAGCTACAACATCCTCCAGCGACTGTCCATAAGCCGACCAATCCCGGCGCAGTGTAACCTCTACCGAGTCAACCATGACTTTGTCAAAAACATTGGTTATCCAATTCAGCAGTCGACTCGGAATTGTTTTTGCATCTGTAAGCCATTTGGCGAATCGTTCTTGCAGACCTTTCGGCATAGCCGAGTAGAGGTCCTGATAAAACTGCAAGGTGTTTTTGCAGGTAGCACAATTGACAAAAACCGTTTGGAATCCGGTATTTTCCATGCGCAAAGCCACTTCTTTTAGCAAGGAACTTTTGCCTGTACGCCGTATACCCAGCAGCAAAAAACTATTGCCATCTTCCATTAACAGCAACGCTCGGGCGATTTCCTTTTCCCGATCCAGGAAGTTTTCCCCTGATACCGGAGAACCAACTACGTTTTTCATAAAGTATGAATTTTAAATCCTATGACTCATCGGTTATACTTTGAACAGACAAATGTATTACTGGATTGTCATACGAAGCAAGCTTCATACATTTATTTTTTCAGGATCGTCACAAAACAACCTGTTTGCTGAGAGAATTGGATGGATTTGCCATCATTGTTTGACCACCCTCCACGCAATGCACCCCCCCTGCCATCACGACAGACATGGGCGCATTACCGGCTCGGGCAGTTTTCAGGTTTTTTACACAAGTCGGCGGGGGCCGGACATGGGGTATTAGGTGGGTTTAATAGCCGTCTTACCTGGCAATGCAGGTATGCTCATTTAATATTCAATTTATTTTACATTTGCTACGTCTGAAACGCTTGATACCTATTTGTGGAGAAGGGCGGAAATAATTAAGGCCTGTTATTTATTTTTTTAAAAAAAACTGAACGTCAATGCTTAACTGAATGGCGTTTTGCTCACCAACTATTAAATGATGGATATTCCCCACGATTGCAAGGACATCATACTGTTACTCCGGGGTAGCGAGGCGGAAAGGAAAGAAGGGGTAAGGTTGCTTTTTGAAATGCCATTTATCAGGCAGTACGCTTTTTACTGGTACCGCCGCTATTTGCCCCGTATTGTCAAAAAATACCCGGGCTGGGAAGACTTGTATGTGGAAACGGTCATGGAATTTATCAACGAAGTGGACGAGGGGCGTGGGCCGCGCACCAACTGCAAGGGGTATGTGAGCAGGCTTTGTCAGAATTTGTGTGAAAAAGCCCTGCGCGACATCCGGGAAGATGAAGCGTTCGACCTTGCTGTGGAAGGCCTGGTAGTGTCAAATGATGCGGGAGACAAGCTGAAAAACTGGATTGAAAGCATCTTAAAAAAAATGGATTGCAAATGTGAAACCTTGGTCCGCTGGCGTTATTTACAAATACCGCCTGTGAAAGAGAAGGAAGCATTGGCCGCTTTGTTAAATGAAGAATGCGTGGCAAAAAAAAGCGGCGCGAAGGACTATTCGCCCATAGCCATCCCGGTTCACCTACACGATTGCCGGAACAAATTCAGGGGAATGGCCGGCGAAAATCCGTTCGATTTTGACGATTTTAACCCATGAAACATTAAAACATGGAAATTTTTACACAACAAATAAAAAAATACCTCGCGGGGGCCATGAGCGCACGCGAGGCGGAAGCGTTCAAGGCAGCATTAGAGCAAGATGACGGGTTGAAAAAGGCCTTTTTACAATACTCTATCAGCACCTACGAGCCGCCTTCCGACCGCAGGCAGGAAACGCGCAAAATGGTGGAAGAAACCTTCGAAGCCTTTGGCGCTGTGCCCGAACCTGCCCTTCCCTGGAGTTTCCAGCTGCGAATGCTGTGGGAAAACGGATGGGGGAAGTTGTTGATTTCCGGCGGAGGAATCGCGGTACTTGCCATCGCAATCTGGCTGATGATGCCCCCTAAACCGGATCAAATATCCCTTTCTGTACTTATTAATGAAACAAGGCAGCATCCTTTTTGTCCGGGACAAGCTGCCTTGCCTGCATCGGACATTTTTTGCAATGGACAGGCAAGTATTTCTCAATTGGAGCAATTGACCAAAGACTGCGGCAATGATTTTTGTATCGCAGAATATTATTTAGCGCATAAATACCTCCGGGAAGGCCGGTACGACCAGGCTATACGAGCCTTCGACCGCTGCCTGGCTCATTACCAGGTCATCGACGCTTATATTCCGGCTGATCTGGATGTGCGCAACGCGCTCATTTTCAACCGGATACTGGCAGAATTGGGTGAGGGCAAAAAAAGCCGCGCGGAGATCAGAACCGCTCTGGATGCCTTGTTGCCGCAGTTGGATGGTTACAGGAGCCTGCGCCAGGATGCGCAGGAAGTGGTCGATTACATTCA
>JAYSZC010000582.1:0-9820 GCA_043738235.1 Lewinellaceae bacterium
GGGATGTCTCTCACCTATCACTTCTCACCTCTCACTTCTGTTTTTCACGCAGCTTTCAGGCGCCCAATATGTGAGCGTTCCAGTTTTCCCTCCGCATAGGCCCGGTCGATGACGAATTGTTTTTTGCTGTCTTTGGCACCTTTTACGCCGGTTGGCAACTCAAACATGGCGTCTGTCAGAATCGCCTCGCACAGAGAGCGCAGTCCGCGGGCGCCCAATTTGTAATCGAGCGCTTTTTCAGCGATAAAATCGACCGCGCCGGGTTCGAGCACCAATTCGATGCCTTCGTAGGCGAATAGTTTTTCATACTGCCGCAGCAAAGCATTGCGCGGTTCGGTCAGGATGCGGCGAAGCGCCTCAATATCAAGCGCTTCCAAGTGTACCACGATGGGCAGGCGGCCCACCAGTTCGGGGATGATCCCGAAGTTTTTGACGTCTTGGTGCGTGATATACTGCAGCAGGTTTTCTTTATCTACCCGTTCTACTTCCTTTTTATTGTAGCCGATCACCTGGGTATTCACCCGGCGGGCGATGATTTTTTCAATGCCGTCAAAGGCGCCGCCGCAAATGAAAAGGATGTTCTGCGTATTGACTTTTACCAGTTTTTGCTCCGGGTGTTTGCGTCCGCCCTGGGGTGGCACCTGTACTTCGGCGCCTTCCAGCATTTTCAGCATACCCTGCTGCACGCCTTCGCCCGACACGTCGCGGGTGATGGATGGATTGTCCTGCTTGCGGGCAATTTTATCAATTTCGTCGATGTATACAATACCGCGTTCGGCAGCCTCCACGTCGTAATCGCACACCTGCAACAAACGGGAAAGGATACTTTCCACATCTTCTCCCACGTAACCGGCTTCTGTAAAGACCGTAGCATCCACGATGGTAAACGGCACATTCAGCAGCTTGGCGATACTTTTTGCCATCAGCGTTTTGCCGGTGCCGGTCTGACCCACGAAAAGGACATTGGATTTTTCAATTTCCACATCGTCAGAGGCAGATTTGGACGCCTGCTGCAAACGTTTGTAGTGGTTGTATACCGCGACAGACAGTACTTTTTTCGCGGTATCCTGCCCGATCACGTACTGATCGAGGAAAGTTTTCAGGTCCCGCGGCGGGATCAAATGAAGCGGGCCGCTGTATTTCTGGCTTTTAGGAGCCGACTCATCGGGACGATCCGGGTTGACGCCGGCCTTGCGAAGCTCTTGGTCGATGATTTCCTGGGCTTTTTCAGTGCACAGTTCGCAGATCTGGCCGTCCATTCCGGATACCAGAATCATTACTTCCTGCTCGCTGCGGCCGCAGAAAGAGCAGCGATGTTGGGTGGATTTGCCGCGCTTAATCATGGATACCTTTAATGATGGGTCTGTCGACAACAGACGGGTGAATGGATTCGGAGTCTGGAAAGAAATGCAAAGGTACGTTATAGTAAAAAAACTCCCGTAGAAACGCGGTCGTTTCTACGGGATATTTGTGCAAGTGTCGACAAACAACATGTTTACAGGAAAAAAGGTTGATTTCTACCTGCCACATGAGGGAACAGCGACACTTGCGGCTGCCGTTTTTAATCTTTTTTCGCCTTTTTCGGATTGTTGCGATCCAGCACTTCATCTACCAGCCCGTATTCGGTGGCATCTTGTGCGCTCATCCAGTTGTCGCGATCACAGTCCTCTTCGATTTTTTCGTACGGCTGTCCGGTATGGTGCGCGAGGATATCATACAGCGATTTTTGCATTTTTTTAATCAGCTTGTAGGAGATCTCGATATCCGAAACCTGGCCCTGCGCACCGCCCATCGGCTGGTGAATCATCACATGGCTGTGAAACAAAGCGCTGCGTTTGCCTTTTGCGCCGGCAGCCAGCAAAACCGCTCCCATCGAAGCGGCCAGGCCGGTACAAATCGTCGCGACATCGGGCGATACATACTGCATCGTGTCGTAAATCCCGAGTCCGTCGATCACCGATCCGCCCGGACTGTTGATAAACAACTGCACATCCCGCTTTGGGTCCGTGCTTTCCAGGAACAGCAATTGCGCCTGGATCACATTGGATACATATTCCGTGACGGGTACGCCCATGAAAATAATGCGGTCCATCATCAGTCGGCTGAAGACGTCGAAGGGCTGGATGTTCATCAGGCGTTCTTCGATGACGTATGGCGTAAAACCTTTGATATCGGGCGTCGTAACATCCATATATTTTTCAAGGTGCATACTGCTCATGCCGCGATGCTTGACGGCATACTTTTGAAATTCATTTTTATCAAACATAATTTAGTACAATTTTGAGGCAAGTGTAACAACTTTTCCAACGTCATGTTGTGATCCGAAAAAATGGAACCGGGTTCAGGGACGTTGGGCATGATTCCGACGATGAACGTCCGTTTTTTACGGATCAATGTTTTTTTGGTAAAATTCAGCGGTTTTTCCTTGTCAAATTAGCCTGCCATCGTGGCGACCGTGCCGAAAAGCAGCCCTTTCTGGGCAAGCGTTGCAATGATAATAACTGTTGCAATACCGGTGTAAACGGCCACTTTGCGGTGTTTGCTGTTGTCGTCACTTGCTTTTTTGGACAGCGTGCGGCCCAGTTGAATAAATACTACCGCAATCAGCATGGCAGCGATGTGCTCCACCGCAAAATAACGCAACATGGGGTCTTTCATTGCTGCGCCCATATCGGCAAATGCAGCCTCCGTATAAGGGCTGACGCCGGCGTACAGGATTAGCCCGAGCAACAATTGCAGATGGGTGAGGCCCAGCAAAGCGGCGCCTGCGCTATTGTCGGCTTTTACATAAGCCTTTTTGCCCAACCAGCCTGAAATGGAGCGGTACAAAACGAAAACGAGTGCTGCCAGCAAGAGGTAACGGTTGTAAGAGTGGAGTGTGTTTAAGATCGAATACATATTGTCTTGGAAATGGTTGAGAATCAGCAAAGGTAGAAACTCCGGACAGGGCAGGAAGTTTTCGCACGGAGAAATTTCAAAGTACCCTGTGACCAATCGCCGGTTTTTCGTATCAATGGTGTATTTAAAGATAGCAATACCGCCTCCTGACCGATTACATTCCGAGGCTGTAATATTATAAAAGAAAGATTGTTTTCATTTGGTTTTTTGAGGTTAGCCGTCCCCGCGCAATGCTTGGACGGCTTTTTTTGACCCTGATTTTGGACCATGATTTATGGGATGTGCGTGATAGGCTTGATTCTTTTTTCGGGCCATGATTTATGGGATGGGCATGATGGGCTTGATTGTTTTCCCGGAACCAAATATTTCCCCGCTTGTTTTACAAAAGACTCCTAACTTCGCCCTGTTTACGGGAGCGATTTTTCGCTGATTTGTTTTTTTGTCAGAACAAATGCTTGATTATCAACACTGATAACCAATAACTAATAACGAATAACTATTTATTATGCCTGAAGCATATATTGTCAAAGGTTATCGCACGGCAGTCGGAAAAGCCGGCAAAGGTGGATTTAAAGGATATCGCTCCGATGATCTGGCTGTGGATGCCATCACACACCTGCTGGCCCAGACGCCCGAACTCGATCCGAAAATGGTGGATGATCTGATTGTGGGTTGCGCGAATCCTGAAGGTGAGCAGGGGCTGCAAATCGGCAGACTGATCGCTGTACGCGCACTCGGCAAAGATGTGCCGGGTATGACGGTCAATCGCTATTGTGCATCCGGCCTGGAAACGATCAGTATTGCAGTAGCCAAAATACGCGCCGGCATGGGCGAGTGTTACATCGCAGGCGGCGCTGAAAGTATGTCTTCCATCCCGATGACAGGCTATAAACTGGCACCCAACTATAATATCGCTTCCAATACGCCGGATTACTTAGTTGGAATGGGACTTACTGCCGAGGCGGTTTCTCAAAAATATAAAGTCAGCCGCGAAGAAGCCGACGCGTTTTCGGTGCGCAGCCACCAACTGGCAGCTGCTGCCATCGACGCAGGCAAATTTAAGGACGAAATTGTGCCGGTAAACGTCAAGGAAGTGTGGGTGGAAAACGACAAGCGCAAAGAGCGCGATTTTGTCGTGAACACCGACGAAGGTGTGCGCCGCGACACAACCCTGGAAGGTTTGAGCAAACTGCGCCCGGCTTTTGCCCAGGGCGGCGTGGTGACGGCAGGCAACTCTTCCCAAACCTCCGACGGCGCAGCGTTTGTGCTGGTGATGTCTGAAAACATGATGAAAGCGCTGGGTCTCGAACCTATTGCGCGACTGGTCTCCTGCGCCGTCGCAGGCGTGGAGCCGCTTTATATGGGCATCGGGCCTTGCGCGGCGATACCAAAAGCCCTTAAACAGGCAGGAATGTCGCTTTCCCAGATCGAGGCGATTGAACTCAATGAAGCTTTCGGTGCTCAGGCATTAGCTGTTATCAAAGAAGCCGGCCTGAACCCCGATATTGTGAATGTCAACGGCGGCGCTATCGCACTGGGTCACCCGCTGGGCTGCACCGGCGCAAAACTCTCTGTTCAAATACTGAACGAAATGCGCCGCAGCAATCAAAAGTACGGCATGGTAACCGCCTGCGTAGGCGGCGGACAGGGGATTGCGGGGATTTATGAGAGGCTTAATTGAAGGGATGAGGAATGAGGAATGAGGAATGACCGAGCGTGATGTCGGGCATCACGCTGTTAGAGTGGCTATTATCATTCCTCATTCCTCATCCCTATATTCTGCCCGCATGTCTTCGGACTTCGTACTTTTGTCCCCATGCACCATCCACACCTGTACAAGATTCGCGACAATGGCTACTTCGGCTTTATGGACAGCCGGGGCGAGGTGGTTATTTTGCCGCAATACCTGGAAGCGGGCGCATTTCACAATGGTTTTGCTGCCGTTCAACTCAACGGGCAATGGGTGCCCATGGATGCTATGGGACGACTGTTACTCAAAAAGTTTTATCGCTATGTCGGTCCGTTCGAGCAGGGATTAGCCAGGGTGCAGGTTGTGCGGCAATGGGGATACATCGATCAGCAGGGCAATGAAGTAATCCTGCCTTTTTTTGAAGAAGCGGATAATTTCAGCGAAGGCCTCGCAGCTGTGAAAGTAGACGGCAGGGCGGGCTTCATCAATCCGGCAGGACAGTTTGTTATTCAGCCGGCGTTTTCCCGTACAGGCCATTTTGAACAAGGCCTTGCGCCTGCCTGCAAAGACGACAAGTGGGGTTTTGTAGACAAAAGCGGCGCTTATGTTATTGATCCTCAATGGGATATGGCTCAGTCCTTCCAGGGCGCCGTGGCAGTAGTGAACCAAGGCACGAAGTGGGGATTGATCGACCGTTCGGGTCGAGAGCGGGTGGTTCCCCAGTTTTCATTTGTACAAAACCATGCTTACGGAGAATTTTTCGACGGCATGGCCTTGGCATTCCGGGATGGTAAATACGGTTTCGTCAATCAACAGGCGGAAATTGCTATCGAACCCATGTTCGACCTCGCAGGCGATTACGGCGAAGGGCTGGCATTGGTGGAAATCAACGGCGCTTACGGTTATATCGACAAATCGGGCAAACTGGCGATTATGCCCAAGTTTGAAGATGCCGGCGTGTTCTCCGACGGACTGGCGCAGGTGCGCGTGAACGGCCGCTGGGGGTATATCGACACGGAAGGCAAAATTTCGATTCCACCTTTGTTCGATCAGGTAACGCCGTTTAGCAACGGACTGGCTTTGGTGGTGGTACAAGGGAAATGGCAATATGTGGACCGGTTTGGGGGAGTGGTCTGGAAGGAGAAGTGAGAGGCGAGAAGTGAGACGTAAGAAATGGCATTGGCTGGATTTTTGCTATATTTTGTCGGTTTTCCGGGTAAAAATGCCACGCTGAAACACATCCTGCTGTCTTTGCGTTATCATTGCCGTTTTCTATCTGATTTAAAGCATTGTTGTTGCAAACATCTTAAGCACATGAGACTTCGATTGTTGACTTTTCTGACGGCAGTTTGCCTGCTGCCCGGCATATATAGTGTGGATTTAAAAGCACAGGATCCCAATTTAGCCAACCAGTATTTTATGGACGGCGAATATGAAAAAGCCGCAGCCCTGTACGGCCAGCTCTCCGAGCAGGATGAAGAAAACGAGTACTTTTTCAACCGGCACATGGAAAGCCTGCTCAACCTCGAAAAATACGAGGACGGCGAAAAAATTATCAAAAAACGGCTCCGTAAAATACCTGAAAACGTCATGTTGTATGTGACGTACGGCAATTTTTATGAACGGCAGGAAAAAGAAGAGGAAGCCACCCAGCAATATGAAAAAGCCATCAGCAAAATGGCGGGCGATTATGCTTCCGTCACGCGATTGGCCAATACGTTTGTCAATAACTCCAAATTCGACCTGGCGGTAAAGACCTACGAACGCGGCGCGACCCTGATGCGCGACCCCAACCGTTTTGCCTACAACCTCGGCGACCTGTACCAGCGCAAAGGCGAAACCGATAAAATGGTCAATTGCTACCTCAATGCGCTCTCTGCCGATCCGGGCAAACTGGCTGCGGTGCAAACCCGCATGGCGCGTTTTCTGGCGCCTTCTGATTTTGCCGGCTTGCAGGCACAACTGTACGAGCGGATACAGCAAGAGGAAAACCCCGATTTTGTGGAATTGCTGGCTTGGTCTTTCGTACAACGCAAGGATTTTAAAAGCGCCCTGCGCCAGTACAAAGCCCTCGATCAGCGGCTCGGCGAAAACGGCCAGCGCCTTTTTAAACTGGCGGAAGAAGCCGCCGACGCCCGTGATTATGACGTCGCCATTTCCGCTTACGACTATATCGTGGCTGAAAAAGGCCACATGAATCCTTTCTTTTTTGATTCCAAACAGGCTGCTATGGAATGTCGCCGCCGGAAAATAACGGAAGGGTTTGCCTATACCGCGACGGATCTGCAAATACTGGAAACGGAATACGAAAATTTTCTGACGCAGTACGGCAAAGGTCGCCAGACCTCTTCCATCATCCTGCAACTGGCTGATTTAGAGGCATATTACATCAATAATTTACCCAAAGCCATTGAGTTGCTGGAGGGTATGAAAGTAATGCCGGGACTGGATCGTTACACCCTGGCGCGCACCAAAATCAACCTGGCCGACTTTTATATGATGAGCGGCGATATTTGGGAAAGTACGCTGCTGTTCAGCCAGGTCGACAAAGAATTTAAAGAAGAACAGATCGGACAGGAAGCCCGTTTCAAAAATGCCCGGCTATCTTATTTCAACGGCGATTTCCAGTGGGCGCAGGCACAATTCGACGTGCTGAAAGCTTCCACTTCCAAACTCATCGCCAACGACGCCCTCGATCTCTCGGTTTTTATCATGGATAACCTCAACCTGGATACGACCTCGGAGGCTATTTCGCTCTATTCCGGCGCTGAAATGATGGTGTTTCAAAACAGGTTCGAGGATGCCTTTCTCAAACTGGACACCCTGCGCCGCGATTTCCCCGAACACTCTCTGCAGGACGACATTTTATACCTCGAAGCGCAGATTTATGAAAAGAAGCGCGATTATGTAAAAGCCGCTGCGCTGTACCTGGAAATTGTTGAAAAATATGCCGAGGAAATTCGCGCCGACAATGCCTTGTACGCTATGGCGCAGTTGTACGAGACCAAACTGAGCGACCTGGAAAAAGCGCAAACACTGTATGAAAAGATATTTGTTGACTACTCGGGAAGCGTTTTTGCAGTAGATGCCCGTAAGCGCTTCCGCATTTTGCGGGGCGATAAGATGCAGTAGTAAAAAAGGCAAAAGGCAAGTGGCAACTGAAAACAAGCAGTTGCCAAATGGTGTCTCAGAACTTGTTGCACAACTATAAAATGAAAAGCAATTCGGCAGATTGCTATCTGCGAATTCCCGCTTCTTCGTTCTTTTGCCCAAAATATTTGTACATGAAAAATGCCCTTCGGCTATTTGCCTTTGTATTCCTGCTTTTGCCCGCTCGGGCTTTCACCCAAATACTGGCAGATGAAGCGCCTGCCATTTTCCGTGAACTACGCGATCTGGATGGTACCTGGTTTATGCCTACCGACCGGGGCGACCGCCTCGAATCCTGGTCGATCCAGGACGACAGCACCTACACAGGGCGCGGTATGCGAATCAAGCCGGAAAACGGCGACACCGTTACCCTGGAAACCATGCGGCTCGAATTGCGGGATACGACCATTACCTATTACGCCATTGTTCGCGGGCAAAACCAGAACAAACCGATTCCTTTTCGCATGACCACTGCCGATTATGAAGGTTATGTTTTTGAAAACCCTGCCCACGACGATCCGCAGAAAATCCGTTACCGCCTGCTCGGAAAACGGGAAATGCAGGTCTTCACGGAAGGCAAACGTAGTGGCCGCCCGGTAACGCAGGAATATGTGTTCGAGCGCGAATTCACGCCCAGTTCCGTAGAATTCCGCCTGAAGGTAGGCGGCAATTTTAATACGCTGCGTAAAACCGGATATTTTAGATCTCTTACGGAGCAAGACAAGCCAACATTTACCGGCAAACCAGGCTGGGAATTCGGAACACAGTCGGCTTTTAAAGGTCGTGGCGGGTTTGTGACCGTTAATGTGGAAGTGGGCGTTATTGGTCGTTATGCAACCGCTACATCCAGTTTTCAGGCCGATACACTGTACGCCCGCGACGTCACCTATCAAAGCATCTGGCTGAATCTGGGCGTACTGCCGGAAATTACTTTGCGCCGGGAAGGCAGACTTTCCATTATGGCAGGGCCTTATATGGGCATCCTGATCGGCAACAAAACCAAAGGAATTGTGCTGCCTGAAGGAGGCGCTAAAAACAAACTGTACAATCCCTACAACGACTTCAAAAAAATAGACATCGGGCTGACTGGCGGTTTTCAATACAAACTCAATATCGGAAAAAAAGACCTGGGCGGCATCTTCGGCGTCCGCGCCAACCTCGGCCTCTCGAATATAGACAACCTCTACGACCGCGATTGTCCCACCCCTGCACTCTGCAACGGACGGATTTCCTTCCTCGGCGCGTCGGCTTATTACAGTGTGAACCTTTTGAAAATATAAATGGATATTGGGATATTAAGATATTGGGATATTATCGCCCAATTCATTGATTGTCAATAAAATATCTCAATATCCCAATATCTTAATATCCTACATACATGGCAAAGCAGAAATTTTACGTGGTGTGGGAAGGCCACCGGCCGGGCGTTTACACGACCTGGGACGCCTGTAAAAAACAGGTGGACGGCTTCAACGGAGCGAAATACAAAAGTTTTGAAAGTAAAGGCGAAGCCGAATCGGCGCTGAAAAGCAATTACTGGAAATTTATCAAAAAAGCCGAACCTGCCGCAACTTCCCCGGGCAAAACGCCCAAATCTGCCATTATCCAGGAAAGTATCGCCGTCGATGCGGCCTGCAGCGGCAATCCGGGCGATATGGAATACCAGGGCGTTGTGACCTCCACCGGCCAACGTTTGTTCCATGTCGGGCCATTGGAAGACGGCACCAATAACATCGGAGAGTTCCTGGCCATCGTACACGCGCTGGCGATACTGAAGCAACAAGGCAAACCCAAAATGCCCATTTATTCGGACTCTAAAACCGCGCAAGGCTGGGTGAAAAAAGGGAAATGCAACACGAAACTAGAAGCGAGCGGCAGGAACGATCAAATATTCGAACTCATCGACCGCGCGGAAAAATGGCTGGCTGTCAATACCATCACCAACCCCATTCTGAAATGGGAAACCAAGGATTGGGGGGAGATTCCGGCGGATTTCGGGAGGAAGTAAGGGTAGCAGCTGCTTTAATTACAGGAATGAGGGATGAGGTATGAGGGATGACCGAGCGTGATGTCCGACATCAC
>JAYSZC010000583.1:0-1530 GCA_043738235.1 Lewinellaceae bacterium
ATGCCTGCCAATCTACTCCGACACCTCCTGCCCCACCGCAAACCGACCAGCGCCCGCTGGTTTTTGTGGGCACCTACACCCAGCAACTGGGCCATGTAGACGGCAAAGCCTCCGGTATTTACAGCTGCCGCTTTGATACCGAAACCGGCGCATTAACGGTAGTAGACTCTACCACGGATATTGAAAACCCTTCCTTCGTGTGTGTGTCGCCCGATAAAAAGTACCTGTATGCCGTTGCTGAAAACGGCGGAACACCCCAACAACCCTGGGGCAGCGTAGCGGCCTATCAAATCAAAGAGAATGGTAAATTATTGAAAATCAATGAAATGCCCTCGTATGGCGTAGCGCCCTGCCATATCTCCACGGGCAAGTCCGGCAAATTTGTGCTGGTGGCCAATTACGTTACCGGGAATATCGCAACGTATAGCGTTCAGGCGGATGGGAAGTTGAGCGACTCGCTGTGTACCGTCCAGCATCCGGGCAAAAGCCCCTGGGCGCACATGATTGTCCCTGCGCCCGATAATGTCTCGATCTGGGCGGTTGACAAAGGCGCCGACCAGGTGTTTATGTATCAACTCAGTTCGGACGGCAAACTGAGAGCCAGGGGCAGCGTATCCACTGCAAAAGGCGCCGGACCGCGGCACCTGGATTTTAACCCTGCTGCGCAGGATCAGTTTGCTGTGATTAACGAAGTAAACAGCACGGTCAATTATTACAAAAAGGATGCTGCGGGCGTCATTACAAGACTCGATTCGCTGTCGACCTTGCCCGCAGATTTTAAAGCGGAGAACTCCTGTGCCGATATTCATTTCCATCCGAATGGCAAATTTCTCTACGGCTCCAATCGCGGCCACAACAGTATCGCAGTGTATTCTGTGGATACCCAAACCGGGAAATTGACGTTGCTGGAACACGAATCCACCCAGGGTCTGGCGCCCCGCAATTTCCTGGTTACGCACGACGGCAAATGGCTGTTAGCCGCCAACCAGAACTCCGGGAATGTGGCTGCTTTTCGTATCGACCCGGCCACGGGAATGCTGACTCCGGCAGGCAAGCCGAGCCTGGTGCCGACGCCGGTTTGTTTGAAAATGCTGTGAAAAGGGTGACGGTAGCACGGCCTTCAGGCCGTCGGGAAAAGCGTCTTTTAAGACGCTGCAATTTAAAACGGCCATAAATGGCCTTCTCCCGACGGCCTGAAGGCCGTGCTACCGACTATGCAGCCATCACCATCGCTTCCTCTCTTTCCAGCGGCAAGATGATCCGTGTAATGGTGCCCGTTCCAGGGGTGCTGCTCACTTCATAACTTCCGCCGGCTACCTCCATACGGCGCTCCATATTGAGCAATCCATTGCCTGCTTTTTCCAATGCGGAAGCATCGAAACCTTTTCCGTTGTCCTGAATCCGGATTTCCAGGGTGTTGCGATCCTGCATAAAGCTGATATCGACTTTGCCGGCTTCGGCGTGTTTCAGGGTATTGTGCAGGGTTTCTTTGACTACCAGGAAAACATTGCGCCGTTGTTCTCCGCTCAG
>JAYSZC010000584.1:0-3714 GCA_043738235.1 Lewinellaceae bacterium
AATTTTCCGTTGCGCATTTTGGAGCCGGATATTTCGGCTTCCATCGAGATCAGGCGCTGCACCAACTGCGTGGAAGCCATCTCTAAGGAAAAAAGGGCCACCCCTTTGTTGAAATCGCGGGCAGCATTGAGCGCCACGGCGAGTACGAAAGAGGTTTTACCCATACCGGGACGGGCCGCCACGATAATTAGGTCGGAGGATTGCCAGCCGGAAGTCAGGCGGTCGAGTTCGGTAAAACCCGTCGGTACGCCCGTCAGGCCGTCTTCTTTTTTGGAAACCTCCTCGATCAGTTTCAGCACCTTGCTGCTCAGTGCACCCATACTTTCGTAACTGCGGCTGAGGTTATTCTGGGTAATAGCAAAAAGTCCTTTTTCGGCGTCGTCGAGCAGGTCGAAAACGTCGGTGGTGTCTTCGTAAGCGTTTTTGATCGTTTTAGTGCTGACGTTGATCAGTTCGCGCTGTATATGTTTCTGGGCGATGATGCGGGCATGGTATTCAATATTGGCTGCCGAGGCCACGCGGTTGCTGAGTTCCACGAGGTAATAGGGGCCGCCCACTTTGTCGAGGTCGCCGCCTTTGCGCAGTTCTTCGGTGACGGTGAGCAGATCGACGGGGTTGGAGCGTTCGAACAGGCGAATAATGGCCCGGTAGATATGCTGGTGCGCTTCCAGGTAAAAACTCTCGGGCCGCAGCGCATCCATCACCATGGGCAGCGCATCGCGGTCGAGCATCAGGGCGCCCAGAACGGCTTCTTCGAGCGGTATAGCCTGCGGTTGCACTTTGCCGAAGACATAGTTCGACAGGCCGTCATTGTTGTCAGCATTGCGGCGGTTGCGCTGTGCGCCCGTTTGATTTTGTTGTGCGTTACCGCTTGATTCGTCCATACTGTTGCTTTGGTCTCATTTGTCTGTACAGCGGGGCTACAAACCTACTCAGAACGCGGCTGATTTTTAATTTCCAAACAATCCGTATAGTGGATAACTGTGGAGAACTACCTGTCAAACTGTTGAGAACTGTGAAAACCACAAGAGTTATCCACATTGGTTTTGGGTTTTCCACACACCTTAAAATCTTCAATATTGTAAAACCAAAATATTTTAACACTTTGAATTGTAGAATATTATGAATGGGAAATGTCCTTTATTAACCTCCATCGCCACCTCTTTTCAAGTTAATTCTATGTTAATTTTCCACAGTGCAAAAGTATTTGATGTGTTTTTTGGAATCACAAAGTTAAAAATAAATGTTTTAAAATGCTTGTTTGTTTTTTCAGGCGGCCAAAACTTTTTGCGTCGACACTTTTTGTTACAAACCGCCGTATTTTTCCAAAATCTACCGCTTTCTAAAAGAGCGGTCACATTTGACAAAAAAAACCTGCATCGGGCGCCCGATGCAGGTTTTTTTTAAAACAAAAATCGATTCAAAATTTTTCCGGAAAGTAGGAACACGCTGTGTTCGTTGGCACGTATTCACATCTTGCATGTTGAGGATCAAGGCCTTGAGAAAATATTTGTCTTTTCCCAAAGCTCTTTACATGCTTAATTCCGTTCGTTCTCCACATTGTTCAGCCGCTGCCGCACTTCCTCGATGGTACGGCGCTGCGCTTCCTGGTCGACTAAGTTTTGCTCCTGCGTGCGTTCGTTTTTCACAATATCGTCTTCGGCTTTGGCAATTTTTGCTTTCCAGCTTTCGATGTCCTTGCGCAGCGTATCGTTGTCTTTCTGCATACTTTTTTGCTTTTTGTCCAGATCTTTGAGTTTATCTTCCTCCGCTTTCAACTCATCATTGATGGCAGTTCGGCGCACATCGACATAAAACTGGCGCAAAGCGCGGCTGACTTCTTCCGTCCGGCCCGGATTGTCGCGGCGGCTCAGGAAATAAGAGCCGGCATCGAACCATATATTGATGGCGGCATTGGCGTCATTTTTTTCGACGGTTGAATAAATCGAGAACGCGTCTTCGCCCATCATGGCCGATTTCAGGCCGGTGGCAGCCCATTCGCCCGATTTTTTGTCTTTTTTCAATTTGGCGCCAAAATTTTTCCTGGCGTAGTCTTTCCACATATCTTCTACCGTGCCGGCGCTGGTGTTGGTAAATTCCAGCCGGAAACTGGGCCTGCTTCCAAAAGACATCATACGTTCCGTTTCAATGACGGTATTCCACTGTGCCGTTAGTGCAGAAGCAGAAACGATGAGTAAGAAGAAAGGAAATAAAAATTTCATGTGCATTAAGGTTTAGATTTTGAGCAATGTATGAAATGGTATAAAAAGCGACAATTCGCCAGACCATTCAACAAATATAAAACGCAGTTGACGACCGAAGTCACAGATTTTATAAAAAATCATTTGAATGCGTGCCTGTAAAGTGCCCGAAAGCCGTTTTCTTTGTGGCCCGCTTTGTGTGCGGGGTCGTGAGACCCTCGCACGGCGCAAAGAAATAAAAAAACAAAAGGCAAAAAGCAATATTCTGCGCCGTGCGCGGGTCTTATGACCCCGCACAAAAATTCTTTGCAAATGCTTGATTATCAACACTGATAACTGATAACGAATAACTGATAACCATTCACTAATAACCGATAACTACTTTTGTAGCAAAAGCAATGGCAAAAATTCTGATTGTTGACGACGAAGTGCCCATCCGCCGGACCCTGCGCGACATCCTCGAATTCGAAGGATACGAAATAGAGGAAGCCGCCGACGGACTGGAATGTATTGCCAAGGTGCAGAAGGAAAAGTTCGATGTGATCATTACCGATATTAAAATGCCGAAAATGGACGGCATTGAAGCGCTCGAACGCTTGCAGATTCTTTCTCCGGAAACCCCCGTTATCATGGTCAGCGGCCACGGTACCATCGACACTGCTGTGGAAGCGGTCAAAAAAGGCGCATTTGATTTTATTTCCAAACCGCCCGACCTGAACCGTATGCTCATCACCGTGCGCAATGCCCTCGAACGCAGTGAATTGGTCAACACGACCCACGTGCTGCGCAAACAAGTGAAAGCCGGCAAAGGGGTGAATATGATCGGGGAAAGCGCGCCGATCCTCGAAATAAAAAAAATGCTGGAAAAGGTGGCGCCGACCGAAAGCCGTGTGCTGATTACGGGGCAAAACGGCACAGGCAAAGAACTGGTAGCGCGCTGGATTCACGAAAAAAGCAACCGTGCCGACGGCCCGATGGTGGAAGTCAACTGTGCGGCCATTCCCGCCGAACTCATTGAAAGCGAGTTGTTCGGTCATAAAAAAGGCTCCTTCACAGGCGCTATCGCCGACCGGCCCGGCAAATTTGAACAGGCCAACGGCGGCACCTTGTTTCTCGACGAAATCGGCGACATGAGCCTCGACGCGCAGGCCAAAGTGCTGCGCGCACTCCAGGAAAGCAAAATCACCCGCGTGGGCGACAGCAAAGAAATAAAAGTAGACGTGCGGGTATTGGCCGCAACCAACAAAGACCTCCGCGAGGAAATCTCCGGCGGACGCTTCCGCGAAGATTTGTACCACCGCCTGGCTGTGATCGTGGTGCGGGTGCCCGCGCTGAACGAACGCCGCGAAGACATCCCGCTTTTGCTGGAGCATTTCAACCGCCGCATCGCCGACGACTACGGCCACCCGCCCAAAACATTTTCACCAGAGGCCATCACTGCCCTGCAGGATTATAACTGGTCGGGCAATATCCGCGAATTAGCCAATGTGATTGAACGCCTGTTTATCCTCTG